>JANOGH010000524.1:0-6374 GCA_031414075.1 Betaproteobacteria bacterium
CGGCTGCCACGGGGTGAGGTTGGAGCGTTCACCGATCGACCAGGCGTAGATGAAATCATCGAACGAAAGGTAGAACAGGATGGCCATCGTCGGCAGAAAGAACACCAGATAGGCGACACTGTCGATCAGGCCCTTGGTGCGGTCCGAGAACTTTTCCCACAACATGTCGGTGCGCACGTGGGCACCTTTCTGCAATGCGACTGCGGCACCGAGCATGAACAGCGCCCCGTACGTCATCACCGTGGTTTCCATCGCCCAGTCGGTGGGCCGGCCGAGCACATAGCGCATGAACACCTCAACGGTGTTGGACAGCACCAGGGGCGCCACCAGCAGCACCGCAAAGGCCCAGGCGGTCCAGAGCGTCAGCTTGTCCAGTGCACGGATGGCACGCAGATAACCTGCAGAGGGCTGGCTCACGCGACTTCCCGGGTCAATGGATGCCGCCCCCCGACCATTGGCATACCTGCTTCATTTTTTCTCCGGCCAGTAGTAGTTGGCGCCAAATTCGTACGGCGCATAGTTATTGCGCCGTCCCGGCACCACCTGGGAGGCGAATTCGCGCTGCGAGTCGTAGACTTTCTTGAAGAACGGGTTCTTCGCCATTTCTTCCTTGGCGATCTGATCCCAGGTTTCGAGAATCTTGGTCAGAATGTCAGACGGGGTGCGTTCGATATGAACGCCGTGCTTTTCTTTCAGCTCCACCAGGGCCTCGGCATTGACCTTGTTGGAGACCAGCCGGGAGCGCAGCGTGGCATCCATGGCCGCCGACTTGATGATTTCCTGCTGGTCTTCGGGCAATTTTTTCCAGACGTCGCCGTTGATCATCAGTTCCGCAATGGCGGCCGATTCGTGAACCGAGGGCATGTAGGCGTATTTCCACACGGTGTGGAAGCCGATTCTCAAGTCTTCCGCCGGACCGACCCATTCCGCGCACTCGATGACACCGCGCTGGCCGGCCGGAACTATTTCTCCGCCGGGCATGTTCACCGTATTCATGCCGGCCCGGGAGAACACTTCCGCCGTGATGCCGGTTTCCCGGCATTTGCGGCCTTTCAGGTCTTCCCAGTTCTTCACCGGCTTCTTGAACCAGCCAAGGATCTGGGGGCCACCCGAGCTCATCGGCATCACCACGACGTTGCGTTGCAGCTCCTTCTGGTAGAACTCTTGGTACAGCTCCAGTCCGCCGCCTTCGTGAATCCAGCCCATGTAGTCGAGAATGTCGAAGCCGAACGGTCCCCCGGGTGCCGGGCCGAACAGGGTGGCCGCGCGGTTCTTGCCCACCCAGTAGGCCGCTGCCGTATGCCCGCCGTCCAGCACCCCCTTGTGTATCGCGTCGAGCACTTCGAAAGCCGGCACTACTGCGCCGGGCGGCAGCATGTCGATCTGCAGGCGTCCGCCACTCAGTGCCTTGACGCGGTCGGCAAAATATTTCGAGCTTTCGAAGAACAGACTCGATGCCGGGAATACCGATTCGAAACGCAGCTTGGTAGTCGACTGCGCGGATGCAGTCGTGGCAACAAGCGCCAATGCGCAAGCCAAAGCCAGAATTCGCGTGAGCTTCATGACTTCCCCCCCTTGGTTATTGTCGTTGTCCGGCCCGCCATTCCCACAGGGAACGGCAAGGACGGCTGCAAACCTACGACGGCAGGATAACGCCCTTGCCCGAAGTCTGCTTGTCAAAAAGTTGTTAGGCTTCCTCGGCCTGCTCCAGTTTCCAGCGGTGGGTGAACAATCTGTCGAGGTCGAGCCCGCGGTCCGCGACATAACGCGCGCAATCGGCCTGGCCGACCGTGGAGAAGGTCCACGACCCGATGATCGTCACCTGCCGGCGCAGCATGTCGTTGCTGACATCCAGCGTGACGGTATCGCCTTCACCGACGAAGCAGGCCTTGCCCCAGGTGCGCACGCATCGGACCGCCTGCGCGCGGGCCTGCGGTGAAGACGACGCATCGAGCGAGGCGTGCGCGCCGCGGCCGTGCGTTACATCCCGGATCGCCTGCACGACGTTTTCCGTTTTCGCCGGATTGATCAGCACGTCGGCACCGAATTCCTTGGCCCGCGCCAGGCGCTCCTCGCTGGTATCGAGCGCGATGACCCGCGCCCCCATATGCGCCGCGAGCAAGGTTGCGGACAATCCCACCGGACCCTGGCCGAAGATCGCAATCGTCTGGTCGCCGAGCAGGTTCAGCCGGTGCAGCGCACCCCAGGCCGTCCCGGTGCCGCAGGAAACCGCTGCGCCCGCTTCGAAGGAAAGCTCATCGGGCAACGGCACCAGCGTGCGCGCGGGACATTTCATATAGCGCGCGTGCGCGCCGTGGCCGGTGGCGCCATAGACTTCTTTCACGCCTTCGACGCAGAGCTGCATCCAGCCGGTATTGCAGTGCTCGCAGACGCCGCAGCCGCGGTAGTGGTGCTGCATTACGCGCATGCCGACCTTGGCCTGGTTCTCCGGCACACCGGGCCCGACCGCCGCCACCACGCCGCAGGGTTCGTGGCCTGCGATCAGCGGGCCGCTGATCTTGCCCAGTCCGAGCGAACTGGCGCCGCCGACGGCGCGGTAGAACTTGAGATCGCTGCCGCACATGCCGGAAGCCTTGATCTCGAGCACGACTTCTCCGGGACCCGGTGTCGGGTCCGGAAAATCGAGAAACTGAAGCTTGCGGTCCCCAGGAAATACGACTGCCTTCATTTTCTCCCCCTATACGCAATCTTGTTGTTGTCCGGACAACGGTCCGGATTCAAAGCATACAGCCTCGCGCCACCAACGTCTTTGCGGACCTTTACCGCAACCGCTTCCGCCGTCGCGGTGAATCGATTGCCCCGGGTCGTAACGTTGGAAAAGGTCAGAGGGAGCCAAGGAAGGCGACAAGCGCTGCGCGATCTTCACGAGTGAAATGACTGAAGGCTTCGCGCGACGCGTTGGCCTCGCCGCCGTGCCACAGGATTGCCTCGGTGAAATTGCGTGCGCGGCCGTCATGCAGAAAAGCGTTCGCGCCGTTCACCGTTTCAGACAGTCCGATGCCCCAGAGCGGTGGCGTGCGCCATTCGGCAGCGCCAGCCAGGAAATCCGGACGTCCGTCGGCAAGTCCGTCACCCATGTCGTGGAGCAGCAAGTCGGTATAAGGCCGGATGGTCAGCCCGGCGAGCCGCAGCGTGGTGATTTCCGGTTTGCCGGCGACCATCTGCTCCTTGCAGACTTGCTGCACCGGTGGACAGTTCTGCTCGGGATAGACCGGCGAGCTCAATCCGATGTCGTTGAAGAAGGCGTTGGCGACCTGTTCGCGAATGCTGCCGTGGTTGGCCTTCAGGCCGAAGCGGCCGAGCACGGTCTTTCGCTGGCTTTCGTCCCACACCCGATTGACCTTGCCGCGAATGCCGGCGACGGGAGTGCGCGCGGCCAGGGCGACGATGGTGTCCTCGGGTATCGCCTCGAGCAGGCCGAGGCCGACCAGAGGTGGCGCGAGACGAGGCCCGATCATCGCGCCGTCTCCCAACGGTGCATAGGCGAGGTCCGTGATTGCGACGACGGGCGAACGCAACCGCACCTGCTCGCCGTCGGCCAGCGTGGAACCCTGCTCGCGCCACTCGATGCTGAACCGGCCTTCCGCTGGAACGACCCCTTTCACGCCGAAGATCTGCAACTGATCGCCGTAATCGGCATGCGGCGTGGCGGGCGCCGTGCCCCGCCCGTTGTTGGCATGGCAGGTCGTGCAGGCTTGCGCATTCGAAGTCGGACCGCGTCCGAATTCCGCATTCTCGAACCAAAAGAACGCCCAGCGGTTGTTGAACATCTTGTGGCCCAGCGCAAACAGTTCGACCTGTTTGGCGTCGAGTGTGGCGGCCGGATGCAAGTAGGCCGTATTGCCTGTGTCCTCATTGCTAAAGCTTCCACCCGATAGCGCCTGTTCCGGTACTTCAGCAGCGATCTGTAGAAATGCCGGCGTAGGCGCCAGTAATAGTGGCGCTGTTAACAGGAGTGGCAGATATCGGCGCATCGGTGCCTGTCTTTAATATCCATCCAACGGAATATCTACATCAACGCGTTGTCCTAGAGTGGTGGCAGCTCTACGCCGATCTGCTCCAATATTCCACGCGGCGCGCCGCCGACGAACGGCTCGGGGAAGATGATCGTCAGCTTGTCGTCGGTAACACGGTAATAGAAATAGTGTTCCGGAATGCGCACCGTTTTCCCCGTCGGGGCGATCGGTTCCATGCCAGGCATCGCCCAGGTGCCGGTGTGCGTGCCGCCCTGGTCCCATTTGATGGCGTAGTTGCCCTGGCCGCGATCCTCGATCCGGTCATAGGCATAGTTCCAGTCGGGAAAGCCGGTATAGAGCGCGGTGAGCATTTTCAAAGCCTGCTGCTTGTCGAGGATCCGCGTCGCTGAAATGAATTGGAGGTCTTCCGCGACGGTACTCGCGATCTTCTGAATGTCGTGCGTCTTCAGCCCGTCGACATACGTCAGCAGCACCGGTGGAATCGGTTTGTTCACACGCGTGTCCTCCAATGTTTATCCATCCAAAAAAACACTCACCGCAAAGGACGCAAAGGAAAGGCAAAAAAAAGTGTCTTCGGGTTAGAACCGTCAGTAATTTATGATCCACCGCAGTGGAATATTCCAGGACAGTTCAGTGAACAATTGCGCTGCTATTGAGTCCAGTTCGCCTTTCCTTGCCTCTGATTTTCCCTCGCGTCCTTCGCGTTCTTTGCGGTGAACATTTATCTGATCTTCAATCAGTATGAAACGGCGACGCCAAACAGGCTGGCGTGGAATTTCAGTAGCAATGCGTAGGCGACCAAGCCGGCGATTACGGTGCCGAAATCGCCCGCAATCGAGCGACGTATCTGCGCCGGGCGGACGCCGCGCAAGGTCTGCGACCGCATCGCGTAAAGAGCATAGAGGCCGAACCCGCCGAACAGCAACAGACTCGCAAGGTCGCCGTTGGCGAACAGATGCGCCAGCGCCCACAGCGTGATGGCCCAAAGCATGGGATGCGCCGTGAATCGCTTCAGGTTTCCCGGAATGAAGGCGCCCGCGAGCAGAATCAGCGTGAAGGGCATGAGCCAGATCGCCGCATTGCGCCCCCACGCCGGCGGGACCCAAAGTTCGATCGATGGCGCCATGCCGATGCCGGCAACGATCAATCCGAAACCGGCCAGGGAGAGAAGAGAATAAAGGCCCTTGTAGGGACCTTCCCCCAGTTTGGCGATGAGGCGCCCGCGCGTCGATCGCAAACTGGAGAAGACATGAACGCCAAGAAACACTACCAGACCTGCAATCAGCCACAACATAATCCCACCTCCGTTTGCGTCAGTGTCGCTTGCGTGCCTGCGGTTTCACGCGTTTCCCGGCTTCAAGTTCTGGCTTGTCCTTGGCATGTCCCGGGATTATCTGCCCCGCGAAGCGGAATGGGAAATATCCCCGCGAAATGCGGTCTAAAATGAAATGATCTGCAGAAAGGAACGAAAATGACCCACTCGCCCGAACAAGTAGCGGCAGCGTTCATCCTGGTATTCGGCTTTGCGTGCGGCCCGGCCGGCGCGGCGCAGATTGCGATTCTCGCTCCTGCGCAGCAAGGCACGATCCACGACAATTCCGGCACGCTCGCGGTCGAGGTCAAGGTTGAGCCGCCGATCGAACCGCGCGACGGCACGTCGATTCGCATCCTGCTGGACGGCAAGCAAGCCGCGCCGGATTCTCCCGGCATGAGCTTCACCTTGCAGGGCGTGGAACGCGGCGAGCACTGGCTGCAGGCTTTGCTGATCAACCGGCAGGGACAAACGCTGTCGGTATCCGACACGGTTCAGTTCACGATGTGGCAGGCGTCTAAAAAGTCCCCGGCTCGCAAGAAGAAAGCGCAATAGCTTCAGCCCGGCGAGGGTGTCGCGGCGCCCAAAGGCGTGCCGCCGTGGGGGCGGTCGACGAAGGCGACGATATCCGGATCCATGTCGCGCGCGGGCACGGGGTCCTTCGCGAAATAGCGGTAGCGGTCTTCGCCCCGCACCAAGGTTGCGGAGTTCATGTCGCCGCGCTGTTTCACGTAGGGCGCGACATAGCGTATCGCGTAGCCCATGCGTCGGCCGTTGCGGGCTCTGCTGGGAAGCAACCCGACAAGGGATAGTCAGGCCAGGGCGGGAGAATGATCTCGCCGGGCCTGGGGCCGCAACGCCCCAGGCTCTCTTTATCTCAAACACCGACAGCATTCTTTTGCCCTGCCATCCCTCCGAAAATCCATCCGGCAATTCACAATTCCTGCTCCCATTCACCCACAGATTCTGGTGAAGACCCATCAAAATGATCGTGGCGTTGCGGAACAGAGCCTTGTCCGCCGTCGAGAACCGCAGATCGTCCAAAGCTTCCCATTGTTTGTCCG
>JANOGH010000525.1:0-5422 GCA_031414075.1 Betaproteobacteria bacterium
GCATCTGCAACGGTCACCCGTCGCGCATTCTTCGAGATGGTGTAATTCTTTTCCGATTTCATGATTTTGTTTTCCTCACCCCTCACCCCTCACCCCTCACCCCTGCAACTGCTTCCAGCGGAAGCAGTTGCAGGTATGGTCGTTCACCATGCCCACTGCCTGCATGAAAGCGTACATGATCGTCGTGCCGACGAATTTGAAGCCGCGCTTCTTGAGGTCCTTGCTCAGCGCGTCTGATTCCGCAGTGCTCGCCGGAACTTTCTTCATGCTTTTCCAGTGATTGCGTATCGGCTTGCCGCCGACGAACCCCCAGACGTAGGCGTCGAAGCTGCCGAACTCCCTCTGCAATGCCAGAAAGGCGCTTGCGTTGGTTACCGCGGACTCGACTTTCAGCCTGTTGCGCACCACGCCGGGGTCCTGAAGGATGCGCTCGATACGCGCGGTGTCGAAACGAGCCAGTTTTTTCGGATCGAATCCGGCAAATGCCTTGCGGTAGCCCTCGCGTTTGTTGAGGATCGTGGACCAAGACAACCCAGCCTGCGCGCCCTCGAGAATCAGGAATTCGAACAGCACCCGGTCATCGTGCTGCGGTACGCCCCACTCCTCGTCATGATAGGCGATGTAGAGCGGGTTGCCGTTTTCGGCCCAATTGCAGCGAGCCACGTTCTTGCGACGAGGTGTTTCCACTGTGCGGCACAGTTATCGGTCAGGCGACGTTAGCCGGGATTAATCGAATTTCTTTTCGAGCAGTTGCTAAAACCAGCAGAACATCAGGCACGGGCGACATTCCGCTGCCGCCACTCGTGGACGGCCAGTGCCACGCCGGCGATGTACAGTGCGGCGACTATCAGAAGCCTCAGGTTGGCGATCGGCTCGCCGCGGACCAGCAGGCCGGTCGCCGCGTAGATTGTACCGATGTGACCAAGAATCAGGATGGTCTGGCTGGTGAAGGCGAGCATGCCGGGTCGTTCGCCCTTTCCATAGAGCGCGATGCCGTGCAGGTTGCTCATGGCCATCGAAAGCAACTGTACCGTCACGCCCACAGCAGCCAGGATTGCGATGCCGGCCGCGGGCTTGACCCAGTTCGGCGCGACGGCCGACAGCGGCAGGATCAGCAGGTACACGCCTGCAAAATAGAATGTAATCTGGATCAGCAGGCCGAGGCCGAGCAGGAAGTTGATGCGTGCAAACACGTTTGAGGGTGCTCCGTAAGGACGGGGAGAGACATCAGACCAAAGTCGCCGTCCCCCGTCAATCGAACTTACACGACGTAGTTGGAAACCTCGATCAGGTTCAGGTCCGGATCGCGGAAATAGACCGTCAGAACCAGATGGTCGATGGAATCTATTTTCATGGGAGCATTCGCCGGCTGCGCCGCGCTGTTGCCGCGGCGGCAATGATGGCTGCCATGCTGTAAGCTGGTTTTCATGAAGACCGGTTGATTTACTCGCCGGCAGATCTGCTAAAACGCCAGACCGGAGGAGGCAGCGCATGAATTCTTTGTGGACGCGACGTGATTTTCTGATCAAGTCGGGAGCGGCCCTGGCCGCAGTGCAGGCAATCGATCACTTCGATCCCTGCTGCGCAATGGCAGCCGATGCAAGCACCGCCGACAAGGAACTCTTCGAGCTGAAGGCGGTGGCGGACGGGATTTACGCCGCGATTGCGGCGCCGCGCTACAAGGTCAATTCGAATGCCGCTGTGATTCTGACCAATGACGGTGTCGTGGTGGTGGATTCCCATTCCAAGCCGTCGGCTGCCTTCGCCCTTTATCGTGAAATCCAGTCGATCACGAAGCAGCCGATCAAGAGGATCATCAACACCCATTTCCACTGGGATCACTGGCAGGGCAATCAGGTCTACGCAGAAGCGTTCCCCGGCCTCGAAATCATCACGTCCGAGCGCACCCGCGAGAATCTTACGCGGCCCGATGCCGGGTCGGGCGGCGTGGCGTACATCGAAAAGCAGTTGCAACTGGTGCCGAAAGAAATTGAAAAACTGGGTAACGACCTGGCATCAGCCACCGACCCCGCGCAAAAAGCGCGGCTGGCGGCGAACCTGCGCCAGACCGAGTCCTATCTGCAAGAACTGCGGCAGATGAAACCGGCCCTGCCGACCCGGACTTTCGACCAGACAGTGACCCTGAACGTGGGCGACCGCGAAATCCAGATCCTGCTACTGGGCCGCGGCCACACCGACGGCGACGTGTTCATTCATTTGCCGAAGGAAAAAGTGATGGCGACCGGTGACGCGCTGATCGACTGGATGCCATTCATGAATGACGGCTATCCGGAGGATTGGGTGCGCACGCTCGACGCACTCGATAAATTCGAGTTCACGCAGATCATTCCCGGCCACGGCGGCGTGTTGCCGAAGGAGCATTTGACTTTCTTC
Organism: Betaproteobacteria bacterium; assembly: GCA_031414075.1. Lineage (GTDB taxonomy): Bacteria > Pseudomonadota > Gammaproteobacteria > Burkholderiales > JACQAP01 > JACQAP01. The sequence goes on from JANOGH010000525.1 coordinate 2,395, forward strand.
CGCGGCTATCTGGCCGACCTGGTCTCCGCGGTCAAAACAGCGCACGCCGAGGGCGCCAGTCTCGACGAAATGAAGAGGACGCTGCCCGATCAACTCGCCGGAAAATACGAGCAGGGCATGTCCAGGCATCCGCTCGGCCAGTATCGCGACCGCATCGGCCTGAACATCGAAGTGACTTACCGCAAGGTCAACCGGAAAACCTGACCGGTCGGGCCTGCTGCTTGCGGCATACCAGCAGGACTTCATCGACGCCTTCGGCGTCGATCATGCCGGGGCACAACAGCAGTTTTTTCTGGAAACGCATGCCGATCGGCATCATCACGTGGTTGTACCACCACATCGATTGTTCGCGTTTGTGCGTGAGCCACCACATACCCAGACCGAGCAAGCGCGACGATTTCGGTTGCATGCCGTACACGGCGCTGCTCTCGACCGAGAAACTGCACTCGCTGAGTTTGGCGAGCAGCCGCTGCGGTTCGTAACGGCGGCAGTGTCCGACAAAATCGTCGAACGGCGTCCAGCGCGAGGGATGCAGCGGCACGGCAATCAGCAGGACACCGCCGGTACAGCACACGCGCGCCAGCTCGGACAAGGCTTCGTCCTCGTCGTCGACATGTTCGACGATGTCGAAGGCGCAGACCAGGTCGAACTTTGCGCTGGCGAACGGCAGGGCCGTAATCGAAGCGAGCGCAACGCTGGCGGCGCGCGGCCGCAGTCGGGCAATCGCCGGCTCGCTCAAGTCGACGAAGTGCGTGCCCTCGACGGGCAGGCGCGGCCGCAGGCCAGGGGCTACTTCCAGCCGGAAATGGGATTGCGTAACCAGTGCGCTTACCAGCGGCCAGGTATTGAATCGCCGCGGTTCCACGAGACGGGCGTCGCGCCACAGGTTATCGTAGAAGCGGCGCTTGGTCTCCTGCAGCTCCATATCCGGGCGTCCTAGGGTCGATGTCGTGTCCATGTCCTGGAAACCTTGCCGATAAAGGCGGATCTTCTCATTAAATCGCCGCACGCCGGCAAATGCCGTTGGCAAGGAACGATTCGCGCAGATAGCAGTCTTCAATATGGAGGTCGTCCCCGCCGGCCCGCGACAACCGGAATTCATGGAACTTGACCTCCCGCGCGCCGAACACCTACACGGTTCCCCCTGCGATCTTCAAGTCGATTTCCGGTGGCCGGTTGCGCGCGTGGCCGCCATGTATGCGCGAGGCAGCCATGCCCGGACGAACCGCCCCGGCGGGCCCCTGCGCCGAATGGGCCGGCTCGCCGTCGTATTGTTCGTCTGTGCGGGGGGAAGCATGGCTCCTGTGGAAAGCGCCTGTGCAACCCCGGCGACGGTTCTTCTCGCGAAATACACCGAACTGAGAGGCAAGCTCGCGGACAGCCCGTTCCAGAAACCGCTGTATCTCGATTCCAGAGAAGATTCAGGCGAGTCGAGGGGCAATCTCTACGCGCTGGTCCCGGAACCGTTTGCGATGGTGCAGGCCGCCCTGAAAGAACCGACCCGCTGGTGTGACATTCTGATCCTGCATCTGAACACGAAGTATTGCCGGGCATCGGTCGAAGGCGCGTGGCCTGTTCTCAGGGTCAACATCGGCAGGAAGTCCGAACAGCCGATCGCGCAAAGCTATCGCATGAATTTTTCGTATCGCGTGATCACGGCCACGCCGGATCACCTTGCGGTGGTTCTGGGTGCGGCCAAGGGGCCGTTCGGCACTCGCAACTATTCCATCCTGCTCGAAGCCGTGCCACTGCAAGACGGACAGACCTTCGTCCATCTGGCGTATTCCTACGCTTACGGTACCGCGGCGAAACTGGCACTCCAGGCTTATCTGGGCACGACTGGGGGCAAGAAGGTGGGCTTTACCGTGACGGGCAAGCGCAATGACGGACAAGTGGAATACATCGACGGCCTGCGCGGTGTAGTCGAGCGCAACACCATGCGCTATTACCTGGCGATCGAAGCCTATCTCGGGGCGCTGTCGGTGCCGCCTGCGGCGCAGCTAGAGAAGCGCCTCAACGACTGGTATGCGGCCGTGGAACGCTATCCCCGCCAGTTGCATGAAATCGGCAAGGAAGAATACGTGGAAATGAAGCGCCGGGAAATCTTGCGCCAGCAAACCGAACTTTAGTCATAAGAATTTGTTCGGCGCCTCAGGTCCGGATCAGTTCCGCCTGCGCGACGCCCCGACCGGCAAATTTCTTGCGCGCCTCATTTCCTCCGTGGCGACGATTCCGGGATCGTCGAGATAGGCCTCGACGAAATCCATGGCGTCCGCGCCCCAGAATAACTCATCGTCCACAATGAGCGTCGGCACCCCGAACACGCCGCGGGCCACGGCCTGCTCGGTTTCCACCCGCAGCGCGTCCTTGATTGCCTGCTCGCCGAGGCGAGCGGGATCGACATCCAGCGAACGTGCGAGTTCCGAGAACGCCCGCTCATCTCCGGGGTCCGCGCCCGTCGTCCAAACTGCTTCAAAGATCCGGCGGATGGCCTGCGGCGTATTGCACGCGGCGATGGCGAGTCGCAGAAAGGGCAGAGGGTTAAAGGGATGAACAGCAGGGGCGCGAAACGCAATGCCCTGTTGCGCGGCCGACCAGGCGCACCAGCGGTAAGTCCAGACCCGCTTGGCGGGAATCTCCGCCGGTCCTTTCTGCCCCCAGTGATTGAGCAGTCCGGCAAACAGCACGGGCCGGTGTCGTATTTCCAATCGCGCGGAAAGCCGATCGAGGCGGGCGAAGGCGATGTAGGCGAAGGGCGAGATGAAGTCGAAATACCAGTCGGCTTTTTTCATTGCGTATCCGTGTCCACGAGATTGGTGTCGAAGTGTAGGCTACTCCGGACATTTCGACAGAAGTTGGCAGAATCGGAATGAATTGCGGCATCGACCTTTCATTCGTGGTTTCCATCATGTTCATCTAGACAAAATCTACGACGGGCGTCCATTTTTGCTCGCGCCGTGCCAGCTTTTGCTCAGCAGATTCGCCTTCATGCGACATCGCGGCAGCGACAGGCACGGCGACCGGGGGC
>JANOGH010000526.1:0-2578 GCA_031414075.1 Betaproteobacteria bacterium
ACCCGGTGAACAATGAACGGTGAACAGTGAACCGAAAATCGCAACACCACCGGGTTTTCACCGTTCGCTGTTCACTGATTACCGTTCACCGGGTCTTTAACTGTTCACTGTTCACCGTTCACTGTTCACCCCCTCTAAACAAATGGAAGACGAACCGCAAAAACCATCACTGCTCGAGCGGCTTGGCGCGCTGCTCATGCGCGAGCCGGAAGACCGCGAGCAACTGATCGAGTTGCTGCAGCGTTCCTACGAACGCAATCTTCTCGATGCCGACGCGCTGGCGATGATCGAAGGCGTCATGCAGGTTTCCGAGATGCAGGCGCGCGACATCATGATTCCGCGCGCGCAGATGGACGTGATCGACGTCGGCGACACGCCGGAGAAGTTCATTCCATGGGTGATCGAGACTGGCCATTCGCGTTTTCCCGTCATCGGCGAAAACAAGGACGACGTCATCGGCATTCTGCTTGCCAAGGATTTGCTCAGCTATTACGCGGGCGAGGAATTCAATGTGCGGGACAGGCTGCGGCCTGCGGTGTTCATCCCGGAATCGAAGCGCCTGAACGTGCTGCTCAAGGATTTCCGCAGCAACCACAACCACATCGCGATCGTGGTGGACGAATATGGCGGCGTGGCCGGCCTGGTCACGATCGAGGACGTGCTCGAACAGATTGTCGGCGAGATCGAGGACGAGTTCGACTTCGACGAGACCGAGGCCAACATCATTCTCGACCGTAACGGCCAGTTCCGCGTCAAGGCGCAGACGGATATCGACGACTTCAACAGGACCTTTGGCACCGATTTCATCGACGAGGATTTCGATACGGTCGGCGGACTGGTGCTTTCCCACCTCGGCAGACTGCCGAAACGCGGCGAACAGTTCCGCATCGGCGACCTGAACATCAAAGTCGTGCGCGCTGATAGCCGCAGATTGCACGCGCTCCTGGTCGAGAAAGTCAGGACGGAGAGTGCGCCCTGAGTTTTCCGCGACCAACTGTCCGGGCCGCCTGCTGAATTTCCTGCGCCTTTTGCTCGCCCCCTTCGCGCTCGGCGCGACTGCCGTGCTCGGCTTCGCGCCGTTCCAGCTCTACTTCGTCCCTGCCGTCACGCTGACGGCGCTGCTGTTGCTCTGGCTGCGATGCGATACGCTCAGAGCGGCTGCCATGGTCGGCTTCGCCTTCGGCGCGGGAATGTTTCTCGCGGGCGTCAGCTGGGTCTATGTGAGCCTGCACGATTACGGCGGCATGAAGATGCCGGTCGCGGCGCTTTTCACCCTGCTGTTCTGTCTTGTCCTCGCTTGCTATCCGGCTCTGGCGTGCGCGATTGCGTCGCGTCTGCGCGCAAGCACCCCGGTCAGGCTGATGCTGCTGTTTCCCGCGCTGTGGGCCGTATTTGAATGGGTGCGCAGCTGGGTGCTTTCCGGCTTCCCATGGCTCGCCATCGGCTACTCGCAAGTTCCCTCTAGCCCCCTGGCAGGCTATGCGCCCGTGCTGGGTGTCTTCGGTGTATCCCTGATCACCGCAGCGGTGGCCGGTGCTGTGGCAAGCGCCATCGACGCCTTCCTCCCTGGTCGCTCTTTGCAAAAACCGGCCAAGCAGGTTCCTGGTTTCATTGCGGGCGTGTGCGTTGCCAGCACGCTCGTAGTCGCTGGTGCCGTTCTGAAGACCCATCAATGGACGCAAGCGCTGCCGGGCGAGCCGACTCGCGTGACCCTGCTGCAGGGAAATATCCCGCAGGAATTGAAATGGCGGCCCGAGCGCGCTCGGGCCACGCTGCAAACCTATCTGGAACTTGCGCGCTCCTCGGACAGCAAACTGATCCTGTTGCCGGAAACCGCGTTGCCGCTGCTCAATGTCGACATTCCGCCCGACTATTTGAAGGCGCTGGCCGAGCAGGCAGTTCAAAACGGCGGAGACATGCTGTTCGGCGTTCCGGAACTCGACCCGTCCGGGAATTATTTCAACAGCGTGATGAGCGTCGGCACGGCACCGGCGCAGGTCTACCGTAAGCACCACCTGGTTCCGTTCGGCGACTATTTTCCGCTGCGGCCGGTCCTCGGCTGGATCATGGAACTGCTGCACATCCCGATGTCGGATTTTTCGCACGGCGCGCAAGTGCAGAAGCCGATGCAGGTGGCCGGCCAGAAAATCGCGGTGAACATCTGCTACGAAGATGTATTCGGCGAGGAAATCATCCGTCAGTTGCCGGAAGCCACGATGCTGGCGAATTTCACCAACGACGCCTGGTGGGGCGATTCGGTGGCATCGCGGCAGCACCTGCAGATCGCGCAGATGCGGGCGTTGGAAACCGGCCGGCCGATGCTGCGTGCGACCAACACCGGCGTAACCGCTATTATCGATACGAGCGGCCGGATTGTCGCCTCCGCTCCCGAATTCACCACGACGAAGCTCAGCGGCGAAGTGCGCGGCTATCAGGGCAGCACGCCTTACATCGTAGTCGGCAATACCGGGTTCCTGGTGCTGGCGCTGGCAATGCTCCTGATCCCGCTCATTATTGCCCGCGCCGTTCGTAACCGCTGAATCAGCCACTGCCACCGGCGGATCGATCTCGTGGATGC
>JANOGH010000527.1:0-6662 GCA_031414075.1 Betaproteobacteria bacterium
GATTTGGGCTTCGAAGTTGGGGCTTCGGTTCACGCGCCCTTGCGAGCCATCAATCCTGCGAGGAATCGTCATGCACCGATGGTACCAGCCGAGCACCCTTTCTTGTTCTTGTCTTTCCTCCGCGTCCTTTGCGTCCTCCGCGGTGAACGCGTTTCCTGAAAGCCAATAACCGAGGAGATCATCATGGCGCGAGTACCCATCAATCCGGGCGCAATCGACTGGTCGGGCGAGAATCCCGGCATGTATCTGAAGGACAGGGCTGACGGGCCGTTCGTGTCGCTCATCAGCTATTTCCGCGTCGTGCATTCGCTGCACGGCAAGGGACATGCAGCCTTCATGCTGCTCGATCCCTACGGCGATGGACGTAGCGCGGGCCGGCCGAATGTCTGTCTGACCGATAACGAGCCGCTGGCCGATTATCTGAAAAAGGGGTTCGTGTCGTTCTTCGGCGCCTTCAAGGGTGCGACCGGGCTCGGCAATCTGCAGGTGAAACCGGCCTGGGACTTCATGGCGGGTGGGGACGGCTGCAGCGTGCATACCGAATGGTTCCGCTCCGCCATCGGACAGGTCAATCTTTCCTGGAACCAGTTGAGCGCGCCGTTCCTGGTCGAATTCGACCGGGAACGCTCCGCCACCGGCAAGCACGAAATGATTTCGCTGTTCGTCGATTCGCGCGGCTGCACTGCGACCATCAATGGCAATCCGGTTGCCGGGCAGGCATTTCCGCGCGAGTTCGCCGGCAAAAAAGATAGCAGCACGGCGTTCCTGGCGTTTTCGGAAACCTGGGTCAAGGCGTGATCCGGTTCGATGGCCCGGCTCGACACCTCACAAATCCGGCATGACGATCTTTTCTGCGATGTGGAATCGGAAGCAAACTGTTATGGCGACTTTGCGCATCCCTGTGAATTCACCGGCTCTCGGTACGGCCCCCAGCTTGCCGAGTTCTTCCCGACCTGCAAGGCTGACTAGGCGCGCGAATCAAATGACGACTATGAAAGAGGCGAGTCATGACTTTTCCCGGAAGCCTGTACCGGTTTTGTGGATTGCTGCCGAGCGCCGCCCTTTGCACGGACTTGCGCGATGACGGAAAGAGATAAGTTCATCGGCGCCTGGCGCCTGGTTTCCGCCGTGTTCCAGGCAGAGGACGGATCCGTCGCGCAATCGCCCTACGGCACCGAACCCCAGGGCATCATCATGTACGATGCGCAAGGCAGTATGTCCGCGCAGCTTGCCAACATGAATCGCCAGGGGTTTGCCGTTGCCGACCGCATGGCCGGAACGCCCGAGGAAATCAAGGCGGCGTTCCAGAGTTACCAGGCGTACTACGGGCGCTACCAGATCGACGAACGCGAACACATGGTCACCCATACCGTTACGCAGGCGCTGCTTCCCAACTGGGTCGGCACCGAGCAGCGGCGCTACTACAAATTCAAGGATGGCAGACTGATTCTTCGCACCCCGCCCATGATCATCGGGGGCAACCGCGTAACCGGAGAACTGATGTGGGAGAAAATAGAGTCCGTGAAGAAATAAGCGGCATCCGGTTTTGAATCAGAAATTGCAAATGTCTGCACACTGGCAGCTTGGCAGACAAGATCTCGAAACCTATCGACGCGAAGGCCTGCTGAAATCCCCATTCCGGATTCCGGAAGACCAGCTCGGCCGCATGCGCGAGTCGCTGGACAAGTTGATGCGCGACAATGCGCACCTGGCGCCGGAGACGCTGGTCTGTCCTCACATTGCCTACGGCAGGACGCATGACGAAGCGGCCGCGAGCCGGTGGCTGGAGTATGCGCGTCACCCGGGCATCCTCGACCTGGTATCGCAACTCATCGGGGACGACATCATCCTCTGGGGCAGCCAGGTGTTCTGCAAGCCGCCGCTGACCGGCAAGGCGATTCCCTGGCATCAGGATGGGCAATACTGGCCGATCCGTCCCATTGCAACCTGCTCGGTCTGGATCGCGCTCGACGACGCCACGCCCGAGAACGGGTGCATGCGCTACATCCCCGGCTCGCACGCCAAGGGCAGCATCTACCGGCATCGGGTGAGCGATCGCACGGACATCGTGCTCAACCAGGAAGTCGATCCCTCGCAGTTCGATGAATCAGCGGGGCGCGATGACGCGCTCAAGGCGGGGCAGTTCTCATTGCATGACGTCTATCTGATCCATGGATCGAACGCGAATCGTTCGCCGAAGCGGCGCGCGGGCTTCGTGATCCGCTACATGCCGGCGACCTCCGTTTTCGAACGTGCAACCGGCGACGAGCACGTTCAGTCGGGCGTCACCTTCAGCATGAGCAAGCGCCCGATCTGGCTGGTGCGCGGCAGGGATATGAGCGGACGGAACGACTTCATCGTAGGACACGGCCAGGACTACGCGCTGGTGCCGCGGGTGTCGGACGAGGAGGGGGCCGAGCGGGAGTGATCGTTGTCAGAAGCGCGACCTTGAAATGCTTACCTAACGAGCGCACGCAGAGAGCGTCCTGACATGAGCTAGCGCAATCTCCTGCTTTCCACATCGGCCTGCCCTCGGCGCAAGCGACTTTGGGAAAGGTCGCGCATCAGACAAAAAAGAGCGCGGCACGCGCCGCGCCCCTTTCCCCGGAGCTATTTTGGCTGCGGCACGATGCGCAGGTAGGGTTTGACCGTTTTCCAACCATTCGGATATTTCTTCTTCGCGTCTTCATCCGATACCGAAGGCGGAATGATCACGTCCTGGCCCGGTTTCCAGTTCACGGGCGTGGCGACCGTGTGCTTCGCGGTGAGCTGGATAGAATCGAGCACGCGCAGAACTTCGTCGAAATTGCGGCCGGTGCTCATCGGGTAGATCAGCATGAGCTTGATCTTCTTGTCGGGACCGACCACAAACACGGTGCGAACCGTCGCGTTGTTCGCCGCGGTGCGTCCCTCGGATGTCATGCCCGCATCCGATGGCAGCATGTCGTAGAGTTTGGCCACTTTCAGTTCCGGATCGCCAATCATGGGGTAGTTGACCTTGTGGCCCTGGGTTTCCTCGATGTCCGCCGCCCACTTGCCGTGGTTGGTGACCGGATCGACGCTCAGGCCGATGATCTTGCAGTTGCGCTTCGCGAACTCGGGTTGCAGGCCGGCCATGTAGCCCAGCTCGGTGGTGCAGACCGGGGTGAAATCCTTGGGATGCGAAAACAGGATGGCCCAGCCGTCGCCGATCCACTGGTGGAAATTGATGCTGCCCTGCGTGGTTTCGGCAGTGAAATTGGGGGCTTCGTCGTTGATGCGTAAAGACATGATGGCTCTCCTCAAATAGTTTCTTCGGGGTGGGAATTTGGCTCGCCGTGCGAAAGTTTGTTATCCCACCCGAGATTGGCGTTGTCAAGCACAGTGACGTGGCTACTCGACCTTGGCGCCCCGCTCGGCCAGCAACGCGCGCAGGACGGATCGATGGCAGCGCGACTCGTCTTCGCAGTAACAGCCAACGGAAAAGTTGGCATGCCTGGAAAGCGCAGCCAGCACGTCGAGCGTACGAGCATTTTCCGGGGTTGACATTTCGGCCCGGTATTTTTTAGAGAACGCTTTCCACTGGGCGGGCGTTTTCGCCTCCAGTGCGGCCTTCACGGACTGCGCGCTGGGCGCAAGATTGGGGAACCACACGTCGTACCAATCTTGTGTGGCGAATGCGGACTTCGGCACACCTCGCGGCGGGCGCCGCACCGTCCCGATGCGCGTGCCTTCGTTCTCGACCCGCGCACTACCCAGCCTGACGATACGCACGGCCATTGTTGTCTCCCCGTTGAGCGAGCGGGTCAGCCCTGAATGGCACTTACTTAGGCCGCTTATCCCCCGTAAGCTCCTTCCCTCGCTTGCGGGGGAAGGTTCGGGATGGGGGCATGATTACCGTGGTTATGCATAGTCACCCCCACCCTAACCCTCCCCCGCGAGCGGAGGAGGGAATGTAGTTCCTTAAGTAAGTGCCATTCGGGTCAGCCCTCGTTTATAGGGAGAGAGCCAAACGACGCCGACCAGACCTCGCCCCGGCGTATTACCACTTCTCGCGGGGGAGCGAGCGCTTCTGGAGCCGGGCGGTCTCGCGATCGAGCGCGGATTCTTCACCACCAGCCCCGTAAATCTCGTTGAGTTGAGCGATGATCAGATCTTCCCGATGCTTCTCAACGAGAGAAGCGAGCGCCTTTGCGTAAAGCCGGCTTCGGGATACACCCAAGCGTGCCGCCAGCTTTTCGGCGGATTCAAATACTCGATCAGGAATGGAGACAGCTGTCTTCATCCGCCTAGAGTAACACTAGTCATACTCGCGTCAACCACCATGCCCCGAGGGCTGACGATTTTACGCGGTCAGGGTAATCTCCACTGAACCTACGCCCTCAATCGTATATTTGTAGTGCTCGCTCGCCTTGGGAAAGCGCGTAGTGACCCAGCTGCCCGTGAGCACGATTTCGCCGGCCTGGAGCGTCTGGCCCAACGCATTGAGGTTGTTGGCCAGCCAGCGCAGCGGTTCGAACGGGTGCCCGAGGACGTCGGCGCCTTTGCCTTCGTCGATCACCTTGCCGTTGCATTCCAGCACGCTCTTCGCCGTGCCGAGATCAGGCCAGTTGCTTTTGAATTCGCCAAGCACGTTGCCTTCGTTCCAGGAGTTGTCCGCCACTAGTGAAAGGAGGTCGAGTGGATAATCGGAATTGCGGTCGTCGATGACTTCGAAGGCGGGACACACGGCGTCCACCGCGGCGCCGATTTCCTCGAGCGTGTACGGCTTGCCGCGCGGCGCAAGCGAAGTGCCGAGGCGGGCGCAGCATTCGAACTCGATGCCGAGCCGACCCAGACGGGACAGGGAAAGCGCGACCCCGCTCTTGTGCAGCCGGCTCTCGAACACGACGCCCGAGTTCGGATGATTGACGCCGCACATTTCCTGCATGCGCTTCGAGGTCAGTCCGATCTTGTAGCCGACGCGCCGGCCGAGGGTTGCTTCCAGGCGCTTCACGTAAGCGGCCTGAATCGCATAGGCGCCGGCGAGATCGGTTGCGCCGTAGTCGCGTGCGAAAGGGACGATCTTGCTTTTCGCGGCATGATCGCGCATCAGCATGGCAGCAGCCTTCTCGACATCGACGCTCATCATGGGCTCCCCTGTTGTCTTCTGACCGGGCGACACCCGGTCGCGCATCCGGTATGCTTTCCCGACGCATTCTAGCCGACACGAACATGCGCGAGGCCGGCCGGCTTCCTGATTGACCGTCCGCCTCGAAAACAATGAAGGGCACCATGGCCGAGTTCAAGTCTTATACCGTATGGGACGTTCCCACACGCTGGTTTCACTGGATCAACGTGTTGTGCATCATCGGGTTGAGCGCGGTGGGCCTCGTAATCCTGTTTGCGGGTGATCTGGGCGTTCCCAACAATGGCAAGGCGTTGCTCAAGACTGTCCATGTATGGATCGGGTATGTATTCGCGGCGAACCTGATCTGGCGCTTCGTGTGGGCCTTCCTCGGCAACCGCCATGCCCGGTGGGGGAGCTTTCTTCCCGGCGGCCGCGGCTATCCGGGGGCCGTGCGCCGTTACCTTGCGGCGTTGCGAGCCGGCCATCCGCAGCAATACCTCGGTCACAACCCGCTGGGAAGAATCAGCGTTGCCGTGCTGCTTCTTCTGCTCCTGATTCAGGCCGTGACCGGGCTGGTGCTGGCCGGCACCGATTTGTTCTATCCGCCCATCGGGCACTGGATCGCGCAGTGGGTGGCGGCGCCCGGTGTCGATCCGGCGTCTCTCCTGCCTTATTTCCCCGAGATGGTCGACAAGACAGCATGGGACAGCATGCGCGCGTTTCGCAAACCGTTCGCCGTGACACACCTCTACAGTTTCTGGACGCTCGTCGCGGTCATCGCGGTTCACATCGCCGCCGTGGTCATCACGGACATGAAAGAAGGCGGCAGCATCATCTCGGCGATGTTCACGGGAAGGAAGATCTTGACCGGCCGGCCCGCGGACGAAGACAAGGCGCCACGCGATTGACCGAAACGCGAGCCTCGGCGGGTCTGCGGAAACCGCGAACGTGCGGTGAGCAAGACGCGGAACGGGCTGCGGAAGCGGGCACGTCGGAGATCATTTGGAGAAAACGATGAATGCCGGGTACATCGTAAGCGTCGGCATCCTGCTGACGCTCTGCTTTTCAGGTTCGGCGCGGGCGGACGTCTATCCGCAGAAGCCTGTGCGCATGATCGTGCCCTTCACGCCCGCGGGCGCCACCGATCTGTTGGCGCGCCTGGTCGGTGAAAGACTGGGTGAGCGCCTGGGCCAGCCGGTGATCATCGACAATCGCCCCGGTGCCGGCGCCAACCTGGGGGCAGGGCTTGCCGCGCACGCGCGACCCGACGGTTACACGCTGCTGATGGGGCCGGCTTCCGTGTACGCGATTTCGGCCGCACTTTATCCGAAACTCGACTACAGCCTGACGAAGGACCTCGTCCCGGTATCGCTGGTCGCCAATGTTCCGCACGTCCTGCTGGTCAACGTCGATGTGGCGGCCAAGTCGGTATCGGAGCTGATTCAATTGGCGAAGAAACAGCCCGGCGTATTGAATATAGCTTCGCAAGGCAGCGGCACCGTTTCTCATCTCGAAGCCGAGTTGCTCAAGCACATGGCGGCCGACTCATGGCTCGACGGCGACCACGGTTTCG
>JANOGH010000528.1:0-2621 GCA_031414075.1 Betaproteobacteria bacterium
GATGTCTGTGCGCTTGTCGACGCCGAGCACTTTGGCATCGAATTCACGCCGGTCGGTCAGCTTTACCGTGATTTCGGTGGCTTCAGCCACGACGTGGGCATTGGTCAGAATGATGCCGTCGGAGCTGACGATGAAACCCGAGCCCAGACCGCGCTGAATTGCCGGTCCCCCTTGGGGGCCTTGTCCTTGCGGGCCTTGCGGGCCGAAACGACGCAGGAAATCCTGCAGAGGATCGTCCTGGGAATTGCCGGAGCCCGGACCCTGGGCGGCGACCGGCGTAGTGCGCGATACGCTGACGTTCACCACCGCCGGGCCGTTCTCTTCGACGATGCGGGTGAAGTCGGGCAGGCGTTGCGCTGAGGACGTGCTGGCAGGGGAGCTGGTTTGCGGGGCCGCGTTGGCCGTCGTATGGCCCGGCAGCGCGAATGCGTAGTACATGCCGAACACCGCGGGAACGACGGCGGCGAGCAGGAATTTTCTTGTGGTGATTCTGGAAAGCATTGTGCTGGCCTCCTTGAATACTAAGAGTGGGCGGATAGTTCGCGATGGAACAAGACAGCGCTTGCCTGGTTTCTGACCCGGCTTGCGGCGCCGAGTTCACCGCGTTCCCGCGAATCGAATGCGAGGTCAAGCCGCGAAAAACCGCGCAGAGACTGGGCATCGCCTGCGCCGTTGACTCGCGCCGAACCTAACCGCGCAATCGTTGTCGTGTTCTCCTGGACGCGCCGGCGATTGAATAGCGGCCGTGGGGGGTGACCCGGATTGCGCACGCCGGAACTCCGGCCAAAGGCACGGAAGCATGCCTGTTATGGATCGACGCCCGCAAAAGGTACTATGCCGACTTCCGATGCCGGTAAGCGGCTCTGTATTGAAAACCAAGAAGAAGGAGTGAGCATGAGCATAGTGAGCGAGTTCAAAGAGTTTGCGGTGAAGGGCAACGTGATGGATCTTGCGGTAGGCGTCATCATTGGCGGCGCGTTCGGCAAGATCGTGGATTCCATCGTGAACGACCTGATCATGCCGGTCGTCGGCAAAGTCACGGGCGGGCTCGATTTCAGCAACTACTTCATTGGGCTGAATGGCCAGGCCGCGGGACTGCCGCTGGCGGAAGCGAGGAAAGCGGGCGCGGTGTTCGCCTACGGCAATTTCATCACGGTCCTCATCTATTTCATCATTCTCGCTTTCATCATCTTCATGATGATCAAGCAGGTGAACAGGCTCAAGAAAGAAGCGCCTCCCGCGCCTCCTTCAGCGACGCCGGAAGATGTACTGTTGCTGCGCCAGATTCGGGACAGTCTGAAGAAGTAGCCATTCGCGATGGCCAGTGGCGCAGAGTGCCGTTCGAACGGCACTCTGCCTGCGCTCGATCCGGGATGGTAGCGAGGCAAAAGATGGAAATCTTCAGCAGGTGGAAGGTTCTTGCAGTGCTGTTCGGATGGACGGCCGTCGCAGGGCTGTCTGTGAACGCGAAGGCGCAATCCGAGCTGCCGCTGTTCGATGGTCATATCCATTACAGCGTCGGCGCAACGCAGCAGTATTCCCCCGAACAAATCATCAGCATCCTCGACGAGGCGGGAATTCGTCAGGCTCTCCTGTCTAGCACGCCGAATGACGGCACCATCGAACTGCACAAGCGTTATCCGCAACGCTTCATTCCGGAATTGCGTCCATATCGCAAGACCCGCGATCTCGCGACCTGGTCGATCGAACGTCGAAGCTGGTACCGTGATCCGGAGACGGTAGATTTCATCGAGCAGGAACTAAAGCGCGGCATCTACCGCGGTATCGGCGAGTTCCATCTCGACGGTGTCGAAGCGGACACGCCGGTGGTCCGTCGCATCGTCGAGATCGCTGCCACGCAGAAGCTATGGCTGCATGCACATTCAGATGCGCAGGCGATAGAGAAGCTGTTCGCGCTCGATCCGAAGGCGCGTATCCTCTGGGCGCACGCAGGAATGAGCGAGCCGCCCGAAGTCGTCGATCGCACGCTCGGGCGTCATCCGGCGCTGTGGGCCGATCTTTCTTACCGTGACGTCGCGCCCGGCGGTACGCTCGACCCGGCGTGGAAAGCGCTGTTCCTGAAATATCCGGATCGTTTCATCTATGGGTCGGATACCTGGATTCCCTCGCGCTGGGAGGAAGTGGTGCCGCTGACCCGGCTTGCCCGAGGCTGCTCGCGCAGTTGCCGCTGGAGGTCGCCGAGAACATCGCCTGGCGCAATGCCGGGCGGATTTTCGCCGAGGAGCGGCCGGCGTTCAAATCAAGAGAGCTGTAACCACGGATACCCTACGTGCGAGCACGTCGGGTATCCGTGGTTCACGGGTTTCTCTGTCCTGTTGAAACCAAGCTAGCGCGGGAAGAGCTGGATGTCCGGGAAGCCAAGGTGCTCCTTGACCGCCGTGTTGGCGACCGGACGGATGCCGGACTTGTCGAGGCGCCACATATCCATGTATTGCGCCGGTTTGAGCAGGCGAACGCCCGAGTTTTCCAGGAAGGCCTCCAGCGCCGGCTCGTTGAACGGCCAGGGCATGCCGCCCTCGAAGGACTCCCACAATCCGTCCCAGTGAATCGGGAGATAAGCCTTGGGTTTGATGACCGGCACCACCAATTGCGCAACCGGC
>JANOGH010000529.1:0-9077 GCA_031414075.1 Betaproteobacteria bacterium
CGGTCGCGCTCCAGCCAGTATTGGGCGTCGAAGCGGGCGCACAGCCTGGCAATCGCATCGCGGATTGCCAGCTGGTCGGGGGTGAAGGAGAAATCCATGGACACGAAGCGTCAGGCGCGAGGCGCGAGGCGCGAGGCGCGAGGGGAAAAAGCCGGGCGATCGGTGAACAGCGGACGGAGACTGGACATTTTGATTACCCCAGGAACGTTACGCCGCGCTTCACCATCTCGGCGATCTCCGCGTCGCTGTAACCGGCTTCGCGCAGGACTTCGGCGGAATGCTCGCCGAGCCGCGGCGCGGGGCGCGGGGTGCCCGGCTGCGATTCCGACCAGTCGGTGGGCGTGCGCATGGACCGCATCCGGCCCTCGCTCGGATGGTCTTCCATGTAGAAGAAGCCGCTTTCATTGAGGTGCCGATCGTGCATCACGTCTTCGATCGAGTTCATCGGTGCCACGGGGATGTCAATTTTTTCCAGCAACGTCATCCATTCCACGGTGGTGCGCGTCCTGAACAAGTCGGCCAGAAATGCGTAGATGTCGCGAATATTGGCCGCGCGGCTCGCCTGCGTTTCATAACGCGGATCCTGCATAAGTTCCGGGCGACCGATGGCACCTAGGAAACTTTTCCATTGCTTGTCGTTGTAGACCAGCACGCACAGGTAACCGTCGCTGGTCGGATAGGGTTTGCGAGCGAGCAGGCGCTGGTAGCCGCCTGCGCCGGCCGGCGGGTCCCAGGAAAATCCCGCCAGGTGATCGCCGAGCACGAAGTGCGCGACGGATTCGAACATGGGCACTTCGATCGACTGGCCGCGACCGGTGCGGCTGCGCTGGAACAGCGCCGCGGTGACGGTGTAGACCGCGTGCAGACCGGTCAGCCGGTCGGCGAGGTTCACCGGCACGTAGTTCGGATTCACCCCGGTCTGCGCCACCAGCCAGGGCACGCCCGAGATGCCCTGGATCAGATCATCGTAAGCCGCCTTTGCCGCGTACGGGCCTTTTTGCGAATAGCCGTAAGCGCCGACGTAAAGCAGGCGCGGATTGCGCTTGCTGACTTCTTCGTAGGAAAATCCGAGACGGGCCATTGCCTGCGGGCGCACGTTGTAGATCAGCACATCGGTCTCCGCAATCAGGCGCATCAGCGCTGCGTGACCGTCCGGTTTTTTCAGATCGAGCACGATGCCGCGCTTGCCGCGGTTCAGGCCCAGAAACATGTAGCCCATGCCCGGATTCTTCATCGGACCGGGATGACGCATGTTGTCGCCTTCGTGGGATTCGATCTTGATGACGTCGGCGCCGAGCTCGGCGAGGATCTGGGTCGCGAACGGACCCATGACGACGGTGGTAAGGTCGAGAACCTTCACTCCTTCCAATGGACCTGCCATTATATTTTTGCTTGTTTACTCGGCTCAGTTTTGCAAGCGATACACTGCGTCCGGCCATGAATTAACCTCCTCACCGGGCCAATTCGAGCGGCATAGCGAAACCACGGTGGCGGCACTCGCGGCCCGCCATGGCTTCTCCTCCGCAATTCTACTTCCACACAGCGAACTCAGGGGGATACGCCCAGCGCAACCTGCATCAGAAAAAAAGACCCCGCCACATGGGCGGGGTCATGATTGGGAGAGTTCAGGTATCAGGCCCGCTCTGGTCGCCGAGAGAAGGTCTGTACGCCGTTACTTTTCTACGGTCACGATAGAATTTACCTCGAAGTCTCCGTTGGGCAAGGCGTGACCCCACCAACGCCCTCCGCCCGAGAGTCCGGAAAAGCGACCAGTGCCGGAGGCCGCTACGACGAACACGCCGCCCGAGCAATGGTTGACCGGCTTGCCATCTGATCCTGTCACGCCGTAGCAGCTGCCCGAATACACGTTCTTATAGCTGTCCCCGTCCTTTTCGATGACTTCGAAACCCGAGATATTGCCTTGCCCTTGCGTAAAGTAGGCGACTCCGGTCCCCGAATTGTTGACGCCGTCGAAAAGGCTGCCCCCTTTGGTCTGCTTGAAGGTTGAGTTATAACTAAAGAAGAACACGAATCGTCCGGTGTTTTTGTCGTCAAGCATCAATTCGAACTTGCCGCTCTTGTTGACCTTCGAATATTCGATCTGCATTTGCTCGCCAGCCGAGACAGCGACTGGGGTTGCGATGGCACAGGCCAGTGCACTGATTCACAACAGGCTGGTCATGTGTGAGTTGCGTGTTTTCATCATTGCCTCCTTAGATTTCGTCATTTCAGGAGCATCGTGGTCATCCACCGGACGACCCATAACGCCACCTCCGGGTCCCGTCACCCGGATTCCTTGCGCCGTTGATCGGGAGAGTCAGGATGCGCTGGGCCGGCGGACCGTCAACAAGAAAGGCGACAGTTCCTGAGCGCTGGCGAAGGCTTTTGCCTCGCCGGTGCGGACGTTCTCCGCCAGACCTGCGATCCGCGAGCCCGTCTGGCGGTAGATCCGAACGACATACACCCTTGCCTCCCGCATGGCGCAATCTCCCGAACGGCGAGAGCCAGCTTGCGCCGCAGCGCTTTACCGATGGATTACAAACCTCGAAAACGGTAATCGGGGGCGGGACGGGGCATTGAAGGTCGAAGAGTGGATTGATCACTTTTGCCTCCGCGTCGCGCAGCGCAAACGCGACAAGCGTCGGGGTTTTCGTGGCTCCTCCCTGGTTTC
Organism: Betaproteobacteria bacterium; assembly: GCA_031414075.1. GTDB lineage: Bacteria > Pseudomonadota > Gammaproteobacteria > Burkholderiales > JACQAP01 > JACQAP01. The sequence goes on from JANOGH010000529.1 coordinate 2,672, forward strand.
TTCCAGGTCCGCCGAGGGGCTTGCCAGCCATAAGGTCTGGCTCTAATATGGCTATCTAGATAGCTATATAGATCCAGCCCATGGACAAGACCTACTCGATTGCCGAAGCCCGGCACGACCTTGCGAGCCTCGTCCACGAGGCCGAGATTGGAAAGCCGGTTACCTTGACGAGACGTGGTAAACCCGTCGCCGTGCTGTTGTCGCGCGGGCTGTACGAAGAGCTTCTCGATCAAAAGATGGGTTATTGGGGCGCGCTGCGGGAACTGCGGAAAGCCTATGATGTCGCGGGAAGCGGGCTCTCGGATTCAGAGCTCAAGGGCCTCAGAGATCGCAGCTCGGCGAGGCGCTTCAACTGGTGAAGACCCGCTTTTTGCTGGATACGAGTGTTCTGTCGGAGCCGCTCAAGGCCGAGCCGCATCCTGGCGTGCTGGAGAGGTTGAAGCGCCACTCCGCGCGGCTGTGCACGTGCACAGTCGTCTGGCACGAGTTGAGCTACGGAGCCCATCGCCTTCCGACTTCCAAGAGGCGAGAAGCGATCCGGAAATATCTCGGGTCCGTCGTTCTGAGCGAGTTACCGATATTTTCCTACGACCTTAAGGCGGCTGAGTACCACGCGACCGCGCGTGCGCATCTTGCCTCCACCGGACTTACGCCGTCATTTGCAGACGGTCAGATTGCGAGCATCGCTGTGACCAACGGGCTTGTGCTGGTGACTCGCAATGTGTCCGATTTCAAGCGCTTCGCCGATTTGACCGTCCAGAACTGGTTTGAAACATAAGCGTTCCCGGAAAGCGCCGATTCCCTAATGATGGCCGGCCGCCGAGGTCGTCATGACTCAGCCCTCAGCGCTCGATCCGGCTGATTGGTGCCATCCGAATTATTCGGGTTGGATTTTTGCGGCGCGGATGAGTTTAGCCCAGGTCTCTAGCTGCTCGCGTACGTAGCGGCCGAACGCAACCGGTTCCAGCGGGTCCACTTCGAATCCGATCGCGGCGAGGCGGTCTTTTACGTCTGACTGCGCGAGGCTGGCAAGGGTTTCTTGCGCCAGTCGCGCCACGATCGGCTGCGGGGTGCCGGCCGGTGCAAACAGGCCGTTCCACGAGGTCATGTCGAACCCCTTCAACGTCTCCGCGATGGGCGGCACACCGGGCATCAGCGCCGAGCGTTTTGCGGTCGTAACCGCCAGCACCCTGAGCTTGCCGGCCCTGACTTGCGGCATCGCGGTGGCGAAGTCGGCGACCATGACCTGCAGACGTCCCGCGACCAGGTCGAGAATGGCCTGTGGGCTCGCTTTGTAGCCGACGCCGACGAGTTCCGTATGGGCCATCGCGTTGATGGTTTCCGCGCCAACGAGCGACGCTGTGCTTGCCGTGCCATATGAGAGCTGCCCGGGATGCGCGATGGCGTACGCGATGAGTTCCCTGGTATTACCGACCGGCAGATCGGGGTTCACTACCAGCATGAATGCGAGCGTGCCGATGCGCGCAATCGGCTCGAAATCCTTGACCGGATCGTAGGGAAGGCTTTTGTAAAGATGCGGATTCGCACTGTGTGTCGAATTCGTGGTCATGAACAGGGTATAGCCGTCGGCCGGGCTTTGCGAAACCAGCATGGCGGCAATCTGCCCGTTGGCACCGGCGCGATTGTCGACGATCACGCTTTGCCCCAGGCGTTGCGACAATGCTTGCGCCAGGATGCGGCCCGCGGCATCGGTGGCGCTGCCTGCGGCAAACGGAATGACCAGCCGGATCGGCTTGGAGGGGTAGGAATCGGCCAGAGCCTGGGTCGACAGTGCCAGGAGAAGAAAAATCAGCGCGGACAGAATTCGGTTCATTTGGTCGTGAATATCGTGAATGGCGTGAATATCGTGTCTCGCTAAATCATAACGAGATGCCGTCGATCCAGTTTAGAGCCAATTCCCGAGACTCAATCGGGCTTGCCGCCGAGCGCTTTAGTGCCGCGACATTCACGATATTCACGGCATTCACGGCCTTTCCCATTCAGGGCTTTTCCAGATACGGCGGCGAGTAGATCACCAGCACTTTCGCCGGTTGTTCGCTGGTGACCGTGAAGACGTGCGGCATGTCCGGCGGAAAGAAGCAGCAGTCGCCGGGTTCGAGTTCGCAGGTTTCGCCACCGACCTCGGCGCGGGCCCGGCCCTCGAGCAGGTAGCAGATCTGTTCGATGCCGGGGTGCGAGTGCAGCAGCGCGCCTTGCCCCTTCTCTATCACGCCCAGCACCACCTCGATGTTTTTCGCGCCGACATTCTCCGGGCCGATCAGCCGGCGGTTCACCGTGCCGGTGTGGTTCGCAGGGCTGTAGGGCCGCGCATCCCGGGCGCGGATGAAATAACGCGATCGCGTGGCGCTGTTCGGCATTTGTAACCTCCGTCAGATCTCTTCCCAGCGGCGACTTGCTTCCGAACGGAACAACGCATCGATCGCGCGCATGCCGTGAATCGCGTTCTCGACGCCGTAAGGCAAACTGATCTCGCCGCGCACCGCGCGCGAAAACGCCTCGCCCTGCAGCATGTACTGGTCGCTTTCCGGAAAAATCTCCGTGCGAATACCGGCGCCGGCCAGCGATGAACCATCGTCGATGAACAGCATGGTTTTCGCCCCTTGCGGCGCATTCACCGGTATCTGGATCTCGATGCGACCCTTGGTCCCGCACAAGTGCACGCGTTGATAAAGCGAGCATTGCGTCGACACCGTAAAGTCGAGATGGCGGCCGGAGCCGAAATCCACCAGCGCACTGGTCAGCCGGTCCGTGCGGAAATCCGGATCGCGATCGATCAGGGCGATACCCCGCTGCGGTTCGGCTTCAAAGAAGAAACGCCCGGCCGTGATCGGATAACAGCCGATGTCGTAGAGTGCGCCGCCGCCGATATCGGCTTTGTTGCGGATGTTCGCGGGGTCGGAATTGGAATAACAGAACAAAAACTGCACGGCACGCAACGCGCCGATGGCGCCGCTGCGCACCAGCTCACGCGCCCGCAGCCACTGCGGGTGGAAGCGCACCATGAAGGCTTCCATGATCAGCACCTTTCCCGCGGCCGCTTGCAACTGCCGTGCCTCCTGCGCATTCAGCGCGATCGGCTTTTCGCACAACACATGTTTGCCGGCTGCCGCGGCTTGCAACGTCAGCGGGACGTGCAAATGGTTCGGCAGCGGATTGTAGATCGCTTCGATTTCCGGATCGGCCAGCAATTCCTCGTATGACCCGTAGGCCTTCTGGATGCCAAGCTGGTCGGCTGCTTTGCGCGCGGACTTGGCCGATCGCGACGCGATCGCCCGAATCTCGCAATAGGCGCTTTTCTGCATCCCGGGCAGCACGTGCTGCAATCCGATCTTCGCCGTGCTCAGCACGCCCCAGACGACTTTTTTCATGTTCTCTCCCCAGCGCGAAGTTTCCCGGAAGTGTACCGCGGACCGGGCCGCGCGAAAGAATCGACCATCAATACGCCAACCGGTGTAGTGTGGCCCACACGACTTGGCTCGAATCGAACCGGGACGAATCATCGTGACGGGTCAACGGCATGCCCGACCACCCAGGAAGCCCAATAAATCCATGCGGCGCCCCAAAAAACCGAAGCCTTTGGCCGTCTGTACCGTTTGTCGTGCATTGATCGACCCGAAGCAAAGTGTTAATCAGCGTTGCAGCGAAACAGTGAAAGGCAGGCGGTGCGCGGGGACTTTCCGCAGTGACCTGTCGTTCGTCTGGGATCCATGTCGGGGTTGTGAAGCGACCGGATGGCTCGGCAGTCAGCCCTGTCAGGAATGTGGGGGCCATGGCTGGCGGCTGTTTGGTGGTTAGCTCAGGGCCGCCCTCCGCACTACAGACCGCGTGATCCACCAGACCAGCCAAAGCCCGGTGTGGAGTCCCGGCCACTTGCCTGTTCTGCTATCGTTGCCATCCTGGCTCCCGGGCGATCGGCCCGGTCAAGAACAAAGGGGGAGGCAATGCAGCAACTGACAAATCCGGTGAAAGAACGCCTGCACAGGGGGGAACTTGCCATCGGGATGGGGGTACGCGGCCTGCGCGGGGTGGAGGTCGCGCGCCTGATGAAGTCCGCCGGATTCGACTGGCTGTTCATCGATCTGGAGCACGGGTCGGCGTCGGTAGAAACCGCCTGTCAGATAGCGGTGGCTGCGCTGGATGCCGGTATCGCACCGCTGGTGCGCGTTCCCGCCGGAGAACTGGCACTCGGTGCCCGATGCCTCGACGGCGGAGCGCTGGGCATCGTCATCCCGCACGTCGATACACTGGAGCAGGCCCGCGCGATGGTCGATGCGTTCCGCTTTGCGCCGCTCGGGCATCGTTCGATCGGCGGCGCCTATCCGCATTTCGGTTTTGCGTCGCGTCCGGTGAGCGAAGTTGTCAGTGGACTCGATAATGCGACGCTTGTGGTTGCAATGATCGAAACGCCGCTTGCCGTGGAAAACGCCGATCGGATCGCCGCCGTTCCAGGCTTGGATGTTCTGCTCATCGGTACCAACGATCTTTGCCTCGAAATGGGCATTCCCGGCCAGTTGGACCACGAGCGTGTGAAGGCTGCCTTCGACACCGTGCTTGCGGCCTGCAAGAAACACGGCAAGGTGCCCGCGCTCGGCGGCGTTTACGGCAAGGATCTGCTCAAGCGTTATCTCGACCTGGGGTTCCGCATGGTGCTCGCCGGCAACGACATCAGCTTGCTGTATAGCGCTGCCCAGGAACAGGCGAGATTCGTGCGCGGACTCTCCGGGGTGTCGCCGCGGGAATGAATTGGGGCGGATTGTCGATCGGATGGTCGTTTTGCGGCTATCTGGCGATCGTGGTCGCGACCGCTGGCCTTCTGCATTACCTGCGCCGGATGCCGCGCTTTTTCAGCCTGGTTTCCCTTCCCGGCACGGTCGGGCATGAGCTGCTGCATTTCCTGGTCGGCACGCTTACCCTGGCCAGGCCCGTGAAAGTTTCGCTGATTCCGAAATTTCATCGCGACGGCTCGGCGACACTCGGCTTCGTGAAGTTTTCCAATATCCGCTGGTACAACGCCCTCTGGGTGGGGTTCGCGCCATTGCTCGCCCTGCCCACGGCAATTGCTCTGGTGTATTACCGTTCGGCTGAGATTCCGCCCCTGTCGTTGCGGGAAATCGCCTGGAGCTACGTCGCGGCAAGTCTGACGTATTCGTGCCTGCCCTCGAGAGCGGATGTCGAGATCGTGTTCTCCAAACCCACCGGATTACTGTTTTATCTGGGCAGTGCAGCGATCCTGTGCTGGATCTGGCTGAAGATATTCGCCTGATCCGGAAACTGCGGCGGTAATGGATCAAGACGAACCGGCATACCCAATCGACATAGACGGTTTCCGTCCTGATGCTGCAGCGCTTCAGGCGAATCTTGTCCCGGACCCGGTCCAAGAGTAGGCTTTCCGTCAGGGCTATGGTATCGGGCGCGTTCATGGCCTATTGGGAGGTGTCCGCAAATGGAAACGGTTCAACTATCCAGTAGTTATCATTTGCGCTGCCCGTTTATTCTTGAGTTTGACGGAGTATTTTCCGTCAATGGGATTGCTACTTCTAGTTGGACGTCGCAGGATGCTTCTAGCAGCGGTTGCGAGATAGTGCAGTGACTACAACAGTGACAACCCGTGGATTCGCATTCCTAGCCCTGCTCCTCGGACTTGTCGTTCCAGATGGCACGAACGCCGCGGGCGCTGATGTACCGGAACCGGTAAGTCGCATCGGATATCTTGCTCCAGGCTCCCCTGGCGACAGCGCCAACTGGCTGCGCGCCTTTCGGCAGCGGCTCAAGGAGCTGGGTCGCAGCCATCTGATCGAAGAACGATGGGCCGATGGCAAGATTGATCGCCTGCCCGCGCTAACGAAGGAATTGGTCGCGAGTGATGTTGACGTAATCGTTACCACAGGCACTCCAGGCGCAATGGCCGCGAAGAACGGAACAAATACAATTCCCATAGTGGCTGTCGGTATGGCTGATCCTGTGCGCATCGGGCTCATACAGAGCTTGTCGCATCCCGGTGGCAACCTTACCGGTCTTTCGATGGGCTACGGCCCCGAATTCACGGGTAAGTGGCTAGAGATGCTCCAGGAAACGGTGCCACGCCTAGCGAGTCTCGCTGTGATCGCAAATCCCCAGAACGCCGTGCTCCGCGTCTTGCGAACCGATCTGGAGGCCCTGGCGCCCCGTCGGAAGGTTCGAGTGCATTTCCTACCCGTAACGCAGAGCGCTTCGCTAGACGGCGCATTCAAGCAAGCGCACAGGAAGGCGCAGGCCGTACTACTGCTCGGCGATCCCGTTACCATGAGTAACAGAAGCAAGATCGCCTCCTTGGCGATCGCAAATCGGCTACCCGTGATGTACAACGTAGGTGCCTTTGTTGAGGACGGCGGCCTGATGTCCTACG
>JANOGH010000530.1:0-5694 GCA_031414075.1 Betaproteobacteria bacterium
CGCTGGGCATCAAGCTGATGATCTACCCGGGCAAGGGATATTCGGCGACCTATGCGGTCACCACGGCCAGGTCTGCGTCACGGTCGATGACAAATGAGGTATCGACGAGCTTGCCGTCGACTCGCCCCGCCAGCGCGGCACGCGCCAACCCTGCGCCAATCGACGCGGCGACCTCCGCAACCGTAACCGGCTTGTCGAACGCTCTAAGCGATCCGTCAGGTAATCGAATGGATGGCATTTTTCGCAGATCCAAATATTCCCAGACCCAAAATAAAAAAAGTGCGGCGAACCGCACTTTTTTGCTACCGGACTGAAAAGGGGTTCAGAGACGACGCAGTGATCCGAACATGCAAGTTCGGAAACCCATTTCTGTCCTCAAGGAAGCTGGTAGGCGCGATTGGACTCGAACCAACGACCCCCACCATGTCAAGGTGATGCTCTAACCAGCTGAGCTACGCGCCTGTCGAAGGGCGGATTCTAAACGAAACGCCGCAGGCGTTCAAACCTCACTTCCTGCGCGCCGACTCCACCCCGGCAACATCCCGCACCGAAGCCAGCAGATGCGTCAGTTGCGGCAATCCCTCGACTTCCAGCGTGAACGCCAGCTTCGCATGCAGATCCTGGCTGTGAGACGTGCTGGAGGCGACGCGCACTTTTTCGCGCGTAAACACGTCGAGGATGTCCCGCATCAGCGCGGGATGGCCGCCGGCGACGACTTCGATATCGACCTGAAACTTCGACGCGCCGGTTTTCCCCCAATCGGCGGCGATCAATCTTTCCTGCGGCAGGCGCGCGACGTTGCGGCAGTCGGCGCGATGCACGGTAATGCCGCGACCGCGGGTCACGAAACCGACGATACCGTCGGGCGGCGCCGGTTTGCAGCAGCGCGCCAGCACAGTGAGCAGCTTGTCCACGCCGACGATCAGAATACCGCTCGGCGCGGCCGCGGGCCGCGAGTGTGCCGGGTGCGCAGGCAACTTGTCTTCCGGACTGTCCTCGCCCAACACCGCCGATTGCAGCCGCCGAGGGGCGACTTCGCCGCGGCCCAGCGCGGCGAACAGCTCATTGACTTCGCCGAACTCCAACCGCGAAGCCAGCTCTTCGAGATTCTGCCCGGTCTTGCCGAGCCGCTGCAGATCCTTGTCCAGCACGGCCCGCCCGTGAGCCATGGCTTCATCGAGCTGCTGACTGTTGAACCACTGCCGCACTTTCGTGCGCGCGCGGTTGCTCTTGACGTAACCTAGCGCAGGATTCAGCCAGTCCCGCGAAGGGCCGCCCTCCTTGGCGGCAATAATTTCCAGTCTCTGTCCATTGGACAACGCGTAGGTCAGCGGCACGATCTGGCCATTGACCTTTGCGCCGCGGCAGCGATGCCCAAGCTCGGAGTGAAGGTGATAAGCAAAATCGACCGGCGTGGACCCGCGCGGCAGATCGACTACCCGCCCCTGTGGCGTAACCACGTACACCATGTCCTGGAACAGGGCAGTCTTGAAGTAGTCCGCCAGTTCGCTGGCATCGGCCAGCTCGTCCTTCCATTCCAGCACGCTGCGCAACCAGGAAATCTTGTCGTCCAGGTCCGCATCGCCTTTGATCGCTTCCTTGTATCGCCAGTGCGCGGCCACGCCCAGCTCGGCGTGCTGATGCATTTCGTGAGTGCGCACCTGGATCTCCAGCACCCGGCTATCCGGTCCGACGACCGCGCTATGCAGCGAGCGATACTCATTGGCCTTCGGCCGCGCGATATAGTCGTCGAATTCACGTGGAATCGGCGTCCACAGGTTGTGCACGATCCCTAGCACCGCGTAGCAGTCCTTGACGTCCGCGACGATCACGCGCACCGCACGGACGTCGAAGAGATCGTCCAGCCCCACCCCTTTGCTCTGCATCTTTCGCCAGATGCTGTAGATGTGCTTCGGCCGGCCGCTTACCTCTGCTTCGATGCCGGCCGCCTTGAGTTCAATGCGCAGAAGGCCGATGACCTCGCCGATATAGGTCTCGCGGTCCCTGCGTTTCTCGTCCAGTTGGCGCGCCAGATTCTGGTAGGTTTCCGGCTCGAGGCAACGCAAGGCGAGGTCGTCCAGTTCCCACTTCAATTGCCAGACACCGAGCCGATTGGCCAGCGGCGAAAACAATTCCAGCGTTTCCCGTGCGACGTCTTCGCGTGCACCGGCATCCCCTTGCGCTGCCAGTTCGCGCAGCCATTGCACCTGATCGGCAAGTTTGATCAGCACCACGCGCACGTCCTGCGCCATCGCCAGGAGCATCTTGCGCAACGCTTCAAGCTGCAAGACCTGATCGTTCGTCTTCGGGCCCGCGACGTTCCGGCTGCGCAATGCCTGGACTTGCGCCATGCTTGCCACCCCATCCACGAGAGTACCCACCGCAGGACCGAAAGCCGCATTCAATGCATCGCGCTCACTGCGTGTTGCAATCGGCGCGCCCAGCAGCAGTGTCGCTGCAATCGCCTCGCCGCCGACACGCAGTCTGCTGAGAACTCCGGCGGCGGCGCGCACGTGATCCGTCCAAGGCCGCCCGGTCGGATGCACTCGACCCGGATAATATTGCCGCGTCCAGGCGTCTGCGCGGGTCACCAGATCGCGCTCGGGCAGCGGCAGCCGCGCGGTCAGCGCATCCAGCCACTGGTTCGAAGTGATATCCCGGTCAATGTCCGTTGCGTCGACCATTGCATCTCAGGGCGGCGTCAACGACCTGCCCAGTATTTTCTGTCGACTTCCCGCCATCCCAGCACTTCGACGCCGGCCGGATTCATGCCGATAAGCAACGCGCCGGAGAAATCGGTGCGCAGCGTGCGGCTGCCGGCTTGGCGATAGCGCGCGTTGACCGCCGGGTGCGGGTGTCCGAACCGGTTGCGATATCCAACCGAGAAAACCGTAATGCCGGGAGCCACCGCCTGCACGAATTCGGGCGTCGAGGACGTACGACTGCCATGATGGGGTGCAATCAGTATGTCCGTCCGCAGATTTCCTGCAGAATGCAACAGTTGGGATTCAGAACGCTTCTCGATATCGCCGGGTAGCAAGATACTGCCGTAAGGGGAGACGATCCTCAGCACGCAACTGCGATCATTGCGCTTCGCACCCGAATCATTATAGTCGGCAAGCCGCGGGTACAGGAACTCGAAGAACACGCCATCCCACTGCCAGCGCTCGCCGGCGCCGCAAAGCAGGCTGTGAGTCGCGGCTTTGCTGATCGCGTGATCCAGCGGTAACGACGACGCGAGCCAATCGACGGGAATTGCCTGCAGCACCGACAAGGCGCCACCGCTGTGGTCGCTATGATCATGACTGACGATCATTCCATCCAGCCTGCGGGCGCCGACGGCACGCAGGTAAGGCACGACGATGCGGCCACCGGCATCGATCTGTTCCGTAAAGGCCGGACCGGTGTCAAAGAGCAGCGCATGCTCTCGCGTTCGCACCACCACCGCCAGCCCCTGCCCGACATCGAGTACTGTAACTCGCAGTTCGCCCGGCGCAAGCTTCGCCGGCCACCACAAGAACAGCGGCAACATCATCAGCGTGCCGATCCAGCGGGCGGGAAAACCCCTGGGCAGCAGCATCCACAGGGCGCCTGCAATTCCGATCGGCACGGCCCATACGGGTGGCGCATGCTGTTGCCACACGGCATCCGGCAATTCGCTGAGTGCCTGGAGCAAGAGCATGCAGAACGCCATGATCAGATGGGCGGTATGGGCAATCCAATCCAGCGGCAGGACCGAGGCTGCCAGCGCAAGCGGCACGACGATCAGACTGACCAGCGGAATCGCAATGGCGTTGGCAACCGGGGACACCAGCGACACCTGCTGGAACAAGGCCAGCAGGAACGGGATCAGCGCCAGCGTGACCGCCCATTGGGTTTGCGCCCAGGCGCGAAACCAGCCATGCCCGCCGATGCGCGATCCTCCCGCAAGCATGATGACCGCAACGGCACCAAATGAGAGCCAGAAACCGGGAGCAATCACCGCCATTGGATCCAGCACGACAACCAACGCGGCAGCCGCCGCGAGAACCGCCGTAGGCCTGACCAGCCAGCCCGACCACAGTGCAACCGCGACCACCGCCAGCATGTAGACCGTGCGTTGCGCGGGTACGGCAAATCCCGACAATGCGACATAGGCCAACGCGACAACCAGGCCGCAGAGGGTGGCTGCCCGGACTGCCGGGAGTTTAAGGACCAGCGTTTCGGATCTGCGCCACAGACGCAGAACCAGCAGAAACACCATGCTCGCAACCATCGTGATATGCAGGCCCGAGATACTCATGAGGTGGTTGACGCCGGTGCGCGTGAACACCTGCCACTGATCGGGCGGAATGGCTTGCTGGTCACCGATCGCAAGCGCCACGATCACCCCCGCATAAGGTCGCTCGCCCAGCGCGTCGAGCAGATGCCTGCGGGCGGTTTCGCGCGATCGTTCCAGCAGATAGCCCGGACGCCACACCAGCGACTCGATCAGATGCGGCGCCGGCTGGGCCCGCATGTACCCGACAGCGCGGATGCCGCGTTCCAGCATCCACGCTTCGAAGTCGAATCCATCGGGATTGGCGTTTCCATGCGGTCGATGCAGGCGCACCGTCATGCGCCAGCGCTGGCCGGCATGCAGATCCGGCGGCGACTCGCTGTCATTCTCATACCACATCAGGGAAATGCGCGAAGGAATCCGCGCATTCAAGGTGTAAGCCCGCTCCACATCGAGCAGGAAACGCACGCCGCGAGCGTTCGGCTGTATCATCTCCGCGATGACGCCCGAGATCTCGACGTCGCGCCCTTCCCAGATTTCCGGAAGGTCGTCTGCGAGCTTCCAGGACCCCACGGCAGCCGCCCAGAAAAACCCGGCAGCGGCAAAGGCGACCATGGCAACTGCATGCGAGAGCGCTCTGCTGGCAGGGCCGGGATGGCGCGCGATAACCATCCATAGCACGGCCAACGGAACCAATACCGTGGCGCCGGTCCAATGCGGCAGCACGGCCTGCTGCTGGAGCAGCCAGGCTCCCGCCACCAGGGCGAACAGATAAAGGCTCGTCACGATCTACCGAGAGTAATATTCGTCACATCTATGCCGCGCAAGCTGTTCCGAAAATACCTGCCGAGTCACCAGAGCATCCGCGAGAATCGTTATCTTCGATTCTTCGGCGCGGCCTTGCAACACCACAATCTCTGGCATCTTCACCGCCGATCCGTCGCCGGGGGCGTGGCGATCGGCATGTTCTGCGGGCTGGTGCCCGGACCGCTGCAAATTCTGTCAGCCGCCCTGTTCGCCATCGTATTCCGGGTCAATCTGCCGGTGGCCATGATCATGACTTTGTATACCAATCCGCTCACGATTCTTCCGCTGTACTACATCGCCTACAAGCTGGGGCTGTCCGTCACCGGTTCTGATTCCGCAGCGCCCCCACCGCTTGACTTGAATCTTTTCGATCTGCCGGTCATGGAATGGATGCCCGCCATCGCAGACTGGTTTGCATTGATGGGCAAACCCTTTGCGGTGGGTCTGATTCTGCTCGGGCTGATTCTTGCGGTCGCCGGCTATCTGCTGGTGCTCGCCGCGTGGCGCGTGCACGTGGTGCTGTCGTGGCGCAAACGCCGGGGTTTGCGCATCCCGTCCACGCGCAAATGAGGGGCCAGGTGCGAGGCACGAGGTGCGAGGTGCGAAACCTCTCAAGACCTAGCGCCTCG
>JANOGH010000531.1:0-27986 GCA_031414075.1 Betaproteobacteria bacterium
TCAGATACTTCCATCTTTACTTTAACGACCGGCCAGTGCATTATTCGAGCTGATTTAGGGGTCCTCCAGAATGACCACTGAGCTAAATAGTGAAGTGACGAGGTAACGCTATGGCTACCGCAGCGACGGCAACAAGAGACAGGATCAAGGAATACACCTTTCTTTGGGAAGGCAAGGACAAGTCCGGCAAGCTGGTCAGAGGCGACATGCGCGCCGGCGGCGAACATGTGGTCCTGTCCCAGTTGCGCCGGCAAGGCATTGCGGTTCTCAAGGTCAAACGCAAGAGGGGGGGCGTGGGTGGCAGGGTGACGCAAAAAGACATTACGCTGTTTACCCGCCAACTGGCCACCATGATGAAGGCCGGCGTACCACTGCTCCAGTCGTTCGACATCGTCGGCAAAGGGCACGCCAACCCGGCGGTCGGCAAGCTGCTCATGGATATCAAGAACGAAGTCGAAACGGGCAATAGTCTGAACGTTGCCTTTCGCAAATATCCACTGTATTTCGACGCGTTGTACTGCAACCTTGTGGCCGCCGGCGAGCAGGCCGGTATTCTCGACAGCCTGCTCGATCGCCTGGCCACCTACAAAGAAAAGATCCTGGCGATCAAGAGCAAGATCAAGGCGGCGCTGTTCTATCCAATTTCGATCATCGTAGTAGCCTTCATTATCACGGCGATCATCATGATTTTCGTGATTCCGGCATTCAAGGATCTGTTCTCCAGTTTTGGCGCAAATCTGCCGGCGCCGACTCTGTTCGTGATGGGGATCTCCGACTTCTTTGTCCAGTGGTGGTGGGCCATTTTTGGGGGCGTCGGGTTCGGTGTATGGTTTTTCTTCTACACCTGGAAACGATCGGTGAAGATGCAGCAAGTATTGGATAAATGGTTTCTGAAGATACCCGTATTTGGCCCGCTAATCCGCAAAGCCACGATTGCCCGCTGGACGCGAACCCTGTCGACCATGTTCGCAGCCGGCGTACCTCTGGTAGAGGCATTGGATTCGGTCGCCGGCGCTGCCGGCAACTACGTCTACTACGTAGCGACCAAGAAAGTTCAGCAAGACGTCAGCGCAGGTGTAAGCCTGACCGCGGCGATGACCGACACCAATGTGTTCCCGAACATGGTCCTGCAGATGGTGTCCATCGGTGAAGAATCCGGCTCGCTGGACGGGATGCTGGCCAAGGTCGCCGACTTCTTCGAACAGGAAGTCGACGACGCAGTGGATGCGCTTTCCAGCCTGATGGAGCCGATGATCATGGTCGTGCTGGGGGTATTGATCGGCGGGATGGTCATCGCCATGTACCTTCCGATCTTCTAGATGGGTCAAGCGGTATAGTTTTTTCACTCACATGGTCGCGCGCCCGATGATCTCGGGCGCTTTTTTTATCGACGGGAGTTGACACGTAGGGCGCGCAAGATCTCACTTATGTCACTCGTCCAGGCACTGCAGAATCAAGCCGTGACGCTCGCCGCAGCATGCGGGCTGGTGGGACTTATCGTCGGCAGTTTCCTCAACGTCGTCATCCATCGGCTGCCAAAAATGCTGGAGCGGGACTGGGATGGCCAGGCGGCCGATCTGCTCGAAGAGAAAGACCTGGTCGAGGTGGCGACGAGACTGCGCGTCGGCAGCGCCCAGCGCTATAACCTGATGACACCGGCTTCGACCTGCCCGCACTGCGGCCACAAGATCCGGGCCTACGAGAACATACCTGTCGTCAGCTACGGTTTCCTGCGCGGGCGCTGCACGTCGTGCAAGGCGCCGATAAGCATCCGCTATCCCATCGTAGAGGCGATAAGCGGCATCCTTTCGGCATACATAGGCTGGCGATTCGGATTGACACTGGCGATGGCGGGAGCCCTTATCTTCGCCTGGGCCCTCATCGCGCTCACCGTGATCGATATCGATACTCAGCTGTTGCCGGACGACATCACGCTGCCGTTGCTGTGGCTGGGCCTGCTTGTCAACCTGAACAATGGTTTTGCGCCACTCTCGTCAGCCGTGATCGGCGCAATCGCGGGCTATCTTTCACTCTGGGCAGTGTACTGGCTGTTCAAACTCGCCACCGGAAAGGAAGGCATGGGCTACGGTGATTTCAAACTGCTCGGCGCCATCGGCGCCTGGCTCGGATGGAAGATGCTGGCCATCGTGATATTGCTGTCCTCGCTGGTGGGTGCAGTGGTCGGTATCGCCTTGATCGTTTTCACTCGGCACGGCCGCAATACGCCGATTCCATTTGGACCCTATCTCGCCGCCGCCGGACTGATTGCCTTGTTCTGGGGCGAAACGATCAACCGGACCTACTTGCAACTGTTCTGAGGATGGTGTTCGCTGTCGGCCTGACTGGTGGAATCGGCTCGGGCAAGACGACCGTAGCTGAATTATTTGCGTCACACGGAGCCGGATTGGTGGACACGGATGACATCTCTCGTCGCCTGACTGCGCCGGCCCGGCCGGGGATCGCAGAAATTGCCCGCAGGTTCGGGCCGCGGTTTGTAGCCGCGGATGGCAGCCTGGACAGGGCGCAGATGCGCGATCTTGTGTTCGCAGACCCGTCCGCCCGGAAGGATCTGGAGGCGATTCTGCACCCCTTGATTCGGCAGGAGTGCTCAAGGCAGATCCGGGAGTCGACAACACCGTACGTCATCGTCGTGGTACCGCTGTTGTTCGAAACCGGCACCTATGAACGCGAGATCGGCCGCATACTGGTGGTGGATTGCCAACCGGAAATCCAGGTTTCCAGAGTGATGGCGCGAAGCGGACTTTCGCGCGATCAGGTGCTATCAATCATTGCCTCACAGGTTTCCAGACAGGAACGGCTGCGCGGGGCCGACGATGTTATTCACAATGATGGTGACCTCGATGCCCTGGAAGCACAGGTCATCCCGCTGCACCTTCGATATCTCGGGCTTGCGACAAGTGGCTGATCCGCATTGGTTCGAGGACTCAACAGCGGCCAGCGGCTTTATTTTTCTGGTCTTTTCGGCAATACTTGCGCCAACTCAGGTGGCCGCCCCCACATTGTGATCAGCTACGAGTTCCCGCTCAACGAGAGGATTCGCACCCTGCTGCGCCTGGAGGATTTGTACCAGCGCGCGCAGTACTTCGCCTTGAAAGACGACCCCGAAGAACACCATGTCGCGCTAACGTCGCTGTTCGAGATTCTCGATGTCGTCGGCCGGGCCGATCTCAAATCGGAGCTGATGCAGGTACTCGAGCGGCAGAAGCAGCACCTCGATGCTCTGCGCAATAGTCCGGCGATTTCCCAGGAAGCGCTGGCTAAGGTACTGGCCGAGATCGAGAAGGCGGTCTCCGATCTGTTCCTTTCGTCCGGAAAGACCGGCCAGGAGCTGCGCGAGAACGAATGGCTGATGGGGATCAAGCAACGTTCCGCAATTCCGGGAGGCGTGTGCGAGTTCGATCTGCCCTCCTATCATTTCTGGCTTAACCAGAGCGCCGAGGTGCGTCGCCTCGATCTTTACGAATGGCTGGCCCCGTTCCTGCCGATCCGCAACGGCGTGCAGATCATTCTGAAGCTGCTCAGGGAGAGCGGCAAGACTACCAGTCGTGTAGCGCAGCAAGGCGTCTATCAACAGACCATGGCAGGAAGACTCGCGCAGATGCTTCGCATCCGACTCGATAGCAATTACGACTGCGTTCCCGAGATCAGCGCCAACAAATATGCGCTCAATGTGCGCTTTACGACCGCGATCGGCACGCAGCGTCGTACCAGTATCGACGACGTCAGCTTCGAGCTAATGTTCTGCAACTTGTGATGCCCACCGACTCCAAGCAAGCACGCAAGGCGCATTGCCCGCAATGTAACGCCGCAATACGGTGGAGTACCGACAATCCCTATCGGCCGTTCTGTTCGGAACGTTGCAAACTCATCGACCTGGGTCAGTGGGCTACCGGTGCCTACCGAATTCCCCAGGTAGAGCGGGATGCCGGGCACGGGCAGCCCGAGGACGAGGAGCTATGACCTTATCCTGACTCCCACGCACCTCGTACCATGGCGACACCATGTGCCCCGCATCTGCGCGCCTCATCAAGATTTTCCACCCGCATCCCTCCAAGAGCGAATACCGGCAAAGAATAATCCCGAATCAGATCTGCGAATTTATTCCAACCCATTTCTGGCGCGCCGCCGTGGCCGGGCGTGAAATGAACCGGGCCGAGCAGCACGAAGTCCAGCCCCAACTCACGCGCCCTCTCTAGTTCGACGGTGTCGTGGCATGAAGCGCCGCACCACTCGACATCAGGGCGTGATTTTGCGGCCATCAACTCTCGTGACGGCAAGTGCAACCCAGCACCGAGCGCTGATGCGAGTTGAACATCGCTATTGACCACTACGACACCGCCAACAGCGCGCACCTCCCGCATGACTTGCGCTGCGAAAATGTTTCGAGCAGAGGGATTCAGATTCGTTTCTCTGACCTGTACCAACCGCAATCCGCGCTCGAGCGCGATGCGAAGTTGCGTCAGCGCCGCATCGATTCCAGATTCCCATGCGCGAGTAATTCCCAGACTGGTGGGCAAGGACAAAGCCTTGAGAACCGGGGCATTGGCGGGAAGCATGGGTGAAACCACGATCTCGGTGCTGCGCTGCCACGAAAGAGCCTGTCTCTCGTGCGGATGCGGTTCTCCGCGCCAACTCACCACGCGGTGAAAATGCAACCGTACCGTTGCGTGCGGATAGGCATAGACACGGGTAATCCAGGGATAGGCAAGCTCGACGACAATACCGAGCTCTTCGCGCAATTCTCGACCAAGCGCCTGTGCGATCGGCTCACCTGACTCGACCTTGCCCCCGGGAAATTCCCAATACCCTTCATAAACTTTACCGGGCGGACGTTGCGCCAGCAGGAAGCTACCATCAGGGCGCTCAATTACTGCGGCCGCGACATCCACCATGCGCTGCGTCATGAAATAGCAATGCGCCGATCAGGATGTTTTGCGAGAGGGGCCGGATATTATGCTATGGCGACCAGCCCAGTCGCGCGCAAAATGCCAGGCGACACGGCCGCTGCGTGAACCGCGCGTCAGCGCCCATTGCAGTGCCTCGCTGCGGACTTTGGCGCCCCTCCCCCGCTCGGGAACACCTAGCTCGCCGAGCCAATAGTCGACGATAGTCAGATATTCATCCTGGTCGAAGGGATAAAAGGATACCCACAGCCCGAAGCGGTCTGACAAGGATATCTTTTCCTCCACCGTTTCCCCGGGATGGATCTCCTCGCCCAAATACTTGGTCTGCAGATTTTCCTGCATGAATTCGGGCATCAGGTGGCGTCTGTTGGACGTCGCATAGATAAGCAGATTTTCCGAAGTCGCAGAAATAGATCCGTCCAGAATCACCTTCAGCGCCTTGTATCCCGGCTCGTCGGCATCGAACGAGAGGTCGTCGCAAAACAAAATGAACTTGTGTGGAACATCGGCGATCAGATCGACGATGTCGGGAAGTTCCATCAGATCCTGCTTGTCCACTTCGATCAGGCGCAAGCCCTTAGACGAAAATTTGTTCAGCAGCGCCTTGACCAGTGATGACTTGCCTGTACCGCGCGCACCTGTCAGCAAGACGTTGTTGGCCGTAAGCCCTTCGATGAATTGGCGAGTATTGCGCTCGATCAGCCTTATCTGATCGTCAATCCCCTGCAAATCTGATAGTCGAATCCTGTGCGGATGCGCCACCGGTTGAAGAAAACCCGCGTTTCCACGCTTGCGCCAGCGGTAAGCCAGACCTTTCTTCCAGTCGGGCGCCGGGTGTGCCTGCGGCAGGGATGCTTCAAAGCGCACGAGCGCCTGCTCGACGCGACTGATCAGACGTTCAAGGTCGCTGCTCATCGATTGTTAACTGCGATAGTCGGCGTTGATACTTACATAGTCATGGGAGAGATCGCAGGTCCAGACCGTGCCAAATGAAGTGCCGCGGTTCAATCCTACCCGTACGGTGATCTCATCCCGCTTCATCACGCGCTGTCCGTCCTCCTCGCGGTAGCTGGGCGCACGTCCTCCGGACTTCGCCACCATTACATCGTCAAGATACAGGTCCACTTTCGCAACGTCGAGATCATCGATCCCGGCGTAGCCGATTGCCGCAAGAATGCGCCCGAGATTCGGGTCGGATGCAAAGAATGCCGTTTTGACCAGAGGCGAATGAGCGATGGCATAGCCGACCTTCCGACATTCTGTTTCATTCAATCCTCCTTCGATCCGAATGGTAATAAACTTGGTCGCACCTTCTCCGTCTCGGACCAGCGCTTGCGCAAGAACAGATGCAACCTCGGTTACTGCCTGGAGAAATAACTTGAATTCGATGGAGTCGGATCTGGCGATTTCCGGGGTGCCGCTTTGCCCGGTGGCGGCTACGATCAAGGCATCATTCGTAGAAGTATCACCATCGACGGTCACGCAGTTGAAAGTCCGGTCTGCTGCATATGTGGTTGCTTGCTGCAACAGCTTTTGTTCCACCAACGCGTCCGTGGCGATGAACCCGAGCATCGTCGCCATGTTGGGACGAATCATTCCAGATCCCTTCGCGATTCCGGTGACCACAATCGAATGGCCGCCGATGTCGACACGCCTGGAACACGCCTTTGCCACTGTGTCGGTAGTCATGATGGCGATCGCGGCGTCAGCCCAGTTGTTTTCCCCAAGCCCGGCAACGCAACGCGGCAGGGCGGAGGCAATACGATCGACCGGCAGCGGTTCCATGATGACGCCGGTGGAAAAGGGCAGTACCTGATCCGGTTCGCAATCGAGCAACTTCCCTACTTCGGCGCATGTCTGCTTTGCCCGCGCAATTCCATCTTCGCCGGTGCCGGCATTGGCGCAACCCGTATTCACAATCAGCGCGCGGATGCTGCCGCCCTGCAAATGCGCTTTTGCCACGACTACAGGCGCGGCACAGAATCGGTTAAGCGTAAAGACGCCGGCGACTCTCGTTCCAGCCGCAAGCGCCATCAGCAACAAGTCCTTGCGATTAAATTTTCGTACTCCGGCCTCGGTCACCGCAAGTCGAACTCCTTTGATCGCCAGCAGCGCGGAAGGATCGGGGGTTGTGAGATTTACCGCCATTCAAAAAGTCTCTGCGCTTCTTTTCACGTGGCGAATAGTGTCCGTGCGTATGACTCCGGATTCAGACGAGCTTGCCGTGGCATTGTTTGTATTTCTTCCCAGAACCGCAAGGGCATGGATCGTTTCGCCCCACCTTCTGGCCGCGAACAAAGGGCTGCACTTTCACATCGGCGTTAGCCTTCTCAAGCGCTTCGTCATGATCGGTGCTCTGGTGATACTGCAGATTTTTCAGTTCCGCCTGTTCCTGCTTTTCGACCACAGCCTCGACCTCTTCCGTCGTCTGGATCTGCACGATCATCAATTGACGGGTCACTTCTGTGCGTACGGTATCCAGCATCAGCGAGAACAACTCGAAAGCTTCACGCTTGTACTCCTGCTTTGGATTTTTTTGTGCATAGCCACGCAGATGAATACCCTGCCGCAAATGATCGAGTGCCGCGAGGTGCTCGCGCCAGTGGCTATCAAGGAAATTCAGCATTATGGCCCGCTCGTAATCGCGTACCCTTTGGGCATCCACGCCGGAAAATTTCTCCTCGTAATGTGCGTTGGCGGCCTCGATGATGCGGGCACGCAGTTGTTCCTCATCGAGATTCTCTTCCTGCTTGAGCCACTCCTGAAGCGGAAGTCGCAGACCGAACTCGCCGGCAAGGGTCTTCGCCAGGCCCGGCACGTCCCATTGTTCCTCGACGCTACCCGGCGGGATATGCTGCGAGATCAGCGCGTCAATCGCGCCTTCGCGCATCGAGCGGATCGTATCGGATATGTCCGTGGCTTCCAGCAACTCGTTGCGCTGCTGATAGATAACCTTACGCTGATCGTTTGCGACGTCGTCGTATTCGAGCAACTGCTTGCGGATATCGAAGTTGCGTGCTTCCACTTTTCTCTGCGCGTTCTCAATTGCACGCGTAACCCAGGGGTGTTCGATCGCCTCCCCCTCGGGCATCTTGAGGCGATCCATTATGGCTGCCACGCGATCTGAGGCAAAAATGCGCAGCAATGGGTCTTCCAAGGAAAGATAGAAACGACTCGAGCCCGGGTCACCCTGCCGCCCAGATCGGCCTCTCAACTGGTTATCGACGCGCCGGGATTCGTGGCGTTCGGTTCCGACTATATGAAGCCCCCCCGCACGAATGACCTGCTCGTGCAGCTTTTGCCACTGCACACGCATCTCGGCCACTCGCGTGTCTTTATCCTGATCCGAAAGGTTCGAATCATTGCGGACCTTATTGATCTCCGGTTCCGGATTCCCACCCAATACGATGTCGGTACCCCGACCCGCCATGTTCGTTGCGATGGTGACCATTTTTGGTCTGCCCGCCTGGGCGATGATCTCCGCTTCACGCGCGTGCTGTTTCGCATTAAGGACCTGATGCGGCAGCTCCTCTTTTTCGAGCAACTTGGCCAGTAGCTCGGAGTTTTCGATCGAGGTCGTGCCGACCAGTACCGGCTGGCCGCTCTGATGGCAAGCTCTAATGTCGTTGATCACCGCGCTATATTTCTCCTGGGCTGTGCGGTAGACCTGATCCAGGCGGTCTTCGCGAATCATCGGCATGTGTGTCGGCATGATGACCGTTTCCAGCCCGTAGATCTGCTGAAATTCGTAAGCTTCCGTATCCGCCGTACCGGTCATTCCGGCAAGCTTGCGGTACATGCGGAAATAGTTTTGGTAGGTAATCGCGGCTAATGTTTGATTTTCCCGTTGTATGCGCACACCTTCCTTAGCCTCTATCGCCTGATGCAGTCCATCCGACCAACGGCGACCAGGCGTCAAACGGCCGGTAAATTCGTCGACAATGACGATCTCATCATTTTGCGCCACGTAGTGCTGGTCGCGATGAAACAGTGAGATTGCGCGCAGTGCCGAATACAGGTGATGCATCAGATTGATGTTAGCCGCGTCGTAGAGACTGCCGTTTTCAGGCAACAACCCAGCGCGGGTCATCAGTTCTTCGGCGCGCTCGTGGCCGGTTTCCGTGAGCAACACCTGGTGCGCTTTTTCGTCCACGGTGAAATCGCCCGGGCCATTTTCCTCTTTGACACGGGTCAGCTTTGGAACGATTTCGTTCATGCGGTAGTACAGTTCGGTACTGTCTTCGGCCTGGCCGGAGATGATCAGCGGCGTTCTCGCTTCATCGATCAGAATCGAATCCACCTCGTCGACGATCGCATAAGACAGTCCGCGCTGTACTCGTTCGGATGCCTGAAACACCATGTTGTCACGCAAATAATCGAAGCCGAACTCGCTATTGGTGCCGTAAGTGATGTCGGCGGCATAGGCCCGCTGCTTCAACTCATGCTCCATTTGCGAAAGGTTCACGCTGACGGACAAGCCGAGAAAACGATACAACCTCCCCATCCATTCTGCGTCGCGACTTGCGAGGTAGTCGTTGACCGTCACGACATGCACGCCCTTTGCTGCAAGCGTGTTCAGATAGGCCGGCAACGTGGCAACGAGCGTCTTTCCTTCTCCCGTGCGCATTTCCGCGATCTTGCCGTTGTGGAGTGCAAGTCCGCCCAGCAGCTGCTCGTCGAAATGACGCATGTTCAGAACACGCCGGCTCGCTTCCCGCACAGTTGCGAATGCTTCGACCAGCAAATCATCCAGCGCTTGACCATTGCTTGCGCGCTGCCGGAGGACTTCCGTGCGTGCGCGCAAATCCGCGTCGCTCAGTTTTTGAGTCTGTGGCTCGATTGCATTGATGGCATGCACTGTATGCGAATACTTCCGCAGCAGACGATCGTTGCGACTGCCGAATATTTTTTTCAGAAGACTATTGATCATTGCTCTGGGTGTCCTTAAAGCAAGAGGGGTGGGGACGCCTGCCCCCACCCCTCTGCTGGAATGCTTGTGTGTTTCAGTTCAGCCCGGCACCTGAAGGAAGCGAGCGGGATTCTGTGGGGCTCCCCATTGACGCACTTCGAAGTGCAGATGCGTTCCGGTCGAACGGCCAGTGTTTCCGACCTCGGCAATCTTCTGACCCCGCAGCACCACGTCTCCGACCTTCGCGATCAGTTTCGATGCGTGAGCGTAGCGTGTAATCAGGCCGTTGCCGTGATCTATTTCCATCATACTACCATACTGAGGATGAGGGTCCGCGTAGACCACCACGCCTCCGGCGGCAGCGGTGATCGCCGCACCTTCTGCGGCCATGAAATCCATGCCTTCATGTAACGCATTCCATCCGGTGAAGGGATCGATACGCCATCCAAAATTGGAAGAGTACCATCCGGTTGACACTGGCAGCTGCGTCGGCAGCAGCTGTTTTTTTGCGTGGGATAATGTCAACATCGATTCAAGCACGCCAAGCTTGTCGGTGCGGTCATCGACCTGAATGGCAAGATGATCCACCTTGTCGACAAGTTCGCTCATTGAAAGCTCCTGGGGAGGAATCGAGGAAACGGCACCACCCCGCCCTGGAACCTGATCGAACATGAACTCTTGCGGCTTGATGCCCGCGAGTTTTGTCAGGCGCTCCCCAAGCGTGTCCAGCCGCAGCAACTTGGCTTGCATCTCGCCAAGCCTGGCCGCCATGGTATTAAGGCTCTCACGCAAATACGACTGGGTCTTCCGTGTTTGTTCGGCCTGCACTGCTTCCAATAACGACTGCAGGTAAGGGCTCTGATTGGTCACCGCGTAGCGCAGCGAGAAATAGTTGAGCATTACGGCAAGGGATACAATGATCAGGCACATGAGCAACCCGAGAAATACAACCTGGGGCCTACTCAGCGTGAAGCTGCGCGCCTGTGACAATTTGTTGGAAACCAGAATAATATTCATCCGTTCCCCCTTACTAGACCTTCGTACTTGACCAGCCCTAATGTCTGAGAAACGCGTCGGCTTGCTTATCGACACACTTCCTGAATTGCGGGCCATGAATCGGGAAATTCGGCAGTTGATGGCCTTGCAAAGCGCTTTGTCGGAAGTACTGCCCCACAATCTGGCCGCTTTTGCGACTGTGGCTTCGATGAATGCCGGTGAAATAACCCTGTTCGCTGATAGCGGCGCGGTCGCCGCCAAGTTAAGGCAGATGACCCCGCGAATGCTGACCTCTTTGCGACAGCGGGGTTACGAGATTACTGGAATTCGCCTACAAGTGCAAGTAAGTATCCGCGATAACCCATTGCCACCAAAACAGATTTCCATCAGCGTTGAGGCGCGCAAGGTAATTGACTCGCTGACAGAGCGTCTCGACCCCTCCCCTTTGAAGTCGGCACTAAAACACCTCGCACGTCGGCGTGCATAACTCAGAAGGCACTCGCGAACGCCTGAAGAGGTAATAAAGCATAAGAGTATCAATATGATCGGATTCGCGCTGCAAGAGTGACCACAGCACGAGTGGGAACCGGATTTCTCATACGGTCTGCATCTGCAACCTGAGGAAGGCGGGCGCCTCCTCTGGCTTGGGGAAAGTGACGAACTCCCAGGACGTCGCATCTTCTATCAATTGCCGCAATAACTGGTTGTTGAGCGCGTGGCCTGACTTGTAGGCTGAATAAGCGCCTATGACCGGGTGTCCGAGCAGGTAAAGATCGCCAATCGCATCCAGCGCCTTGTGCTTCACGAATTCGTCCTCGTAACGCAATCCGTCCGCGTTGAGCACCCGATACTCGTCCATCACGATCGCATTATCGAGGCTTCCGCCAAGGGCTAATCCCTGCGAACGCATATTCTCGACGTCCTGCATGAACCCGAAAGTTCTTGCCCGGCTCACTTCCTTTATATACGACGTGTGCTCGAAGTCGACAATCACCCGCTTGTTGGAATGCGCAAATACCGGATGCCTGAAATTGATGCTGAAGTCCACGCGAAATCCGTTGTAGGGTTCGAATTTGACCCACTTGTCTCCCTGCTTTACTTCGACCGGTTTCTTGATGCGGATAAACTTCTTGGCGGCAGGTTGCTCCTCGATACCCGCCGACTGCAACAGGAATACGAAAGGAGAGGCCGAGCCGTCCATGATCGGAACCTCTCCCGAGGTCAAGTCGACGTAGACATTGTCGATGCCAAGCCCGGCCAGCGCCGACATGAGATGCTCTACCGTCTGCACGCGCGCGCCATCCCGTTCGAGACACGACGACAGTCGCGTATCGCCCACTGCATAAGGATCGGCCTTGATGTCCACGACAGGATTCAAATCCACACGCCGGAAAATGATGCCGCTGTTTGGCGCAGCCGGACGCAGTGTCAGATAGACCTTCTCTCCGGTATGCAAGCCTATTCCGGTGGCACGAACAATATTCCTCAGCGTGCGTTGTTTTATCATGTCATGCGCTCCCGCAGTGCAAGCGATTGGACCGTCAATACTGCTTTCTATATTAAGTATAAATTGTTGATTAGATTACCATAGAGGCATTGAATTGCGCTAGCACAAAAAGTGCTGTGGCGCAGCAAGTGGGTTGCCCTCTTTCAATCTAGTCAGCCTGCTTGCGCAAGAACGCCGGGATGTCGAGCATATCCACGCCCGACTGCTTCATCGCCTCGACGGCGGCGTCGCGTGAGCGCCGGCGCATGACTGCCGGAGTTTCCAGATCCCGGTAGTTCACCTCGATCGGCGTGGCATCGGTTCCGGTTTTGACCATGGTCAACGGCTTTTGCTGGTGGCGGTTGATCGCCCCGCCCAAACCCGTGGCCACCATCGTCACTCGCAAGCGATCTTCCATTGCTTCATCGATTACAGTACCAACAATCACGGTTGCATCTTCAGCGGTAAAACCCTTGATGGTATTCATGACTTCGTGAACCTCTTTCATCTTGAGGCTGGAACTGGCAGTGATGTTCACGAGGACGCCGCGGGCTCCTGCAAGATCGACATCTTCCAGCAACGGGCTGGCCACAGCCTGCTCGGCTGCGGAATGGGCCCGATCGAGCCCCGCAGCCACCGCCGAACCCATCATCGCCATCCCCATCTCCGACATCACGGTGCGCACATCGGCAAAGTCAACATTAACCAGGCCGGGGCATTTGATCACTTCCGCAATACCGGCGACAGCACCGTGCAAGACGGTGTTTGCCGCCTTGAATGCGTCGAGCATACTGACGTCCTCGCCGAGAACCTGCATCAGCTTGTCGTTTGGGATCACGATCAGCGAATCAACGTGGCGGCAAAGTTCCTCCAGCCCCTGCTGAGCAATCTTCTGGCGCTTGCCTTCGAAGGCAAAAGGTTTTGTCACCACTGCAACCGTCAGAATGCCAAGTTCGCGTGCGGCCTCGGCGACGATCGGTGCGGCGCCGGTACCGGTACCCCCTCCCATGCCTGCTGTCAGGAACAGCATGTCGGCACCTTCTATCAACTCGATGATGCGCTCACGATCTTCCATTGCCGCTTCCCGCCCGATATCCGGGTTCGCGCCCGCCCCCAGACCCTTGGTCACATTCGGCCCGAGTTGCAACAGCGTTTTGGCCTTGTTGCGCTTCAGTGCTTGCGAGTCCGTGTTGGCGCAAATGAACTCCACGCCATCCACGCCTTCGTTGATCATATGATCGACCGCATTGCCGCCGCAGCCGCCGACACCGACTACCTTGATCACTGCTTCTTGAGGTTGTGTATCCACGATCTCGAACATCAGTCGCCTCCTGTGTGAAAAATGATGAACCATTAAAAAACCAAACTGCCCTGAATCCCGCTTCCTAAAAATTGGTTTCGAACCATTTCCTCATGCGGCCGACGATCTGCTTGAAAGATCCGCTCTGCATCTTTTCGATCTGTTGCCGCTGATGCTGGCTTAGTCCCGCCATCAACAGCCCTACGCCTGTTGAATATCGCGGATTGCGGATCACTTCCGACAATCCACCCGCGTAACTCGGCAGCCCCAGTCGAACGGGCATATGGAACACTTCCTCTCCCAATTCGACCATTCCCTGCATCCCGGCGCTGCCGCCGGTAACCACGATGCCCGAAGACAGCAGTTCCTCGAAGCCACTGCGGCGCAGCTCGGCCTGGACCAGCGAGTACAGTTCTTCCACGCGCGGCTCGATGACTTCGGCGAGGGTCTGACGCGACATCCTCTTGGAACCGCGCTCTCCCACGCCCGGCACTTCGACCATTTCCTGCGGGTCTGCCAGTTCGCGCAGCGCGCACCCGTAGCGGCGCTTGATCTCCTCGGCCTCTTTTGTCGGCGTGCGCAGCGCCATCGCAATGTCATTCGTAATCTGGTCGCCCGCAATCGGGATCACGGCGGTATGCCTTATCGCGCCCTGTGTAAAAACCGCGATGTCCGACGTCCCACCACCGATGTCGACCAGGCATACGCCAAGGTCCTTCTCGTCTTCCGAGAGGACTGCCATGGCTGATGCCAGAGGCTGCAAAATGAGATCGTTGACTTCCAGGCCGCAGCGTCGCACGCACTTCATGATGTTTTGCGCTGCCGAAACAGCGCCGGTGACAATGTGCACCTTCACTTCAAGACGGACCCCGCTCATCCCTAGCGGCTCGCGCACGTCTTCCTGGCCATCGATCACAAATTCCTGGTTCAGCACGTGCAGGATCTGCTGGTCGGTCGGAATCGGGATCGCTTTGGCGGTTTCCACTACGCGATCCACATCGCTCTGCGCCACTTCGCGATCCTTTATTGCAACCATGCCGTGGGAGTTGAAACTGCGTATGTGGCTGCCGGCGATGCCGGTCCACACATCGCGGATCTTGCAATCAGCCATCAACTCCGCTTCCTCGAGCGCACGCTGGATCGCATTGACGGTCGATTCGATATTGACTACCACGCCCTTCTTCAATCCGCGCGATGGCGAACTACCCATGCCAATGACCTCGAAGCCGCCTTCCGGCATCATCTCGGCAACGATGGCCGCGATCTTCGACGTGCCGATGTCGAGCCCGACAATCAGATTCTTGCTTTCTTTTCTTCCGCCTAACGCCATGTCTGATCCATCGATCGCATTCAGGTCTTTCTTCCGTCCCACTTCAAACCGGGCCTGCGCACGGCGAACCCGTTCGTGTAGCGCAGGTCAATGTAAGTCGCTGGCCGAGGCAAGCGCGCGACCGTACGCTCATACGCAGCGACAAACGCGCTGAGTCTGGATTCGAGATTGTCGCGCCCAAGTTCAAGCACCGTGCCGTCATCGAGTTTCAACACCCAGGACCGTCGCGCCGACATTGTTATCTGCACGATGCGCCTGCCGACGGGCTCGAGCACGCGCGCGAACTCCTGAAAATGGGAGACGACTTCCGGCGCAGCGCCCTCCGGGCCCTGCAGCACCGGCAACGTGGTATTGATCGCGGCTTCGAACACTTCGCCTTGCGCGCTGACCAGCGCGGTAGAACCCCACCGCGCAAGAGGTCTGTGCTCCTCGACTGCGACTTCCAGACGGTCCGGCCAATGACGTCGTACATTGACCTTACGGACCCACGGCAGCTTTTCGAAAGCCGCGCGCGCCTGCGCGAGGTCCACGGTGAAGAAGTTTCCGCGGAGTTCTCTGTTCACAACGGCTTCGACTTGTTCGTGTGTCACATGAGCCACGTCGCCCGCCAGTTGTATATCGCGTAGCGGGAAAATTGGCAGGTGAACCAGGTAGTGCGCAACGCCGTACAGCAGCAGCATTGCGGCAACCGCAAACAGCAGATTCGCCGTCATCTTCAGGGCAGCCGCGTCATCCCACATGAGCATCCTCCAGAATTCGCGCTACCAGATCGGGAAAGGCAAGGCCCGCCTGCCGTGCCGCCATTGGCACCAGACTATGGCCGGTCATCCCTGGTGACGTATTCATCTCCAGAAACGAGAACGTGTTGTCGGCTCGCAAAATCAGATCGGCCCGGCCCCAGCCTTCACATCCCAGCACCTGAAACGCCTGCAGCGCGACCTTTCGAATGGTTTCTTCTGCATCGGCCCGCAATCCGGCGGGACAGTGGTACTTTGTCTCGTCGCTGAAATATTTGTTCTGGTAGTCGTAATTTCCCTGCGGCGCCTCGATGCGGATCAACGGCAATGCAGTGTTGCCCAGAATCGACGCGGTGAGTTCCTGGCCGTCTATGAACTCCTCCGCGAGTACCATCCGATCATGGCGCGCCGCCAGCTCAAAGGCTGCTGGCAATTCATTCGCAGTACGAACCTTTGTCAGGCCGATCGTTGAGCCCTCGTGAACAGGCTTTACGACAAGGGGCAGCCCCAGCGTTCGCACGACGCCATTCCAGTCCGACGTTCCATTCAACAGCACATCTTTCGGGACTGGAATGCCGACTGCCTGCCACATCAGTTTGGTGCGCCATTTATCCATCGCCAGAGCGCTCGCCATCACTCCGCTTCCGGTGTAGGGGATGCCGAGCAGTTCGAGCGCGCCTTGCACGGTCCCGTCTTCTCCGTAACGACCATGCAGCGCGATGAACACGCGATCGAAGTTCTCAAGCTTGAGATCCGATAGGTCGCGATCTTTCGGGTCAAACGCATGGGCATCGACGCCCTGCTCGCGCAACGCGCCAAGCACTGCGCTGCCCGACAAAACCGATATTTCTCTTTCGGCCGAGCGACCGCCCATGAGTACCGCCACTTTCCCGAACCGATTGCCGCTCAACCTTGCTTTCGCCTTCACGCTTCACCCACGATCCGCACTTCGCATTCCAGTGTCACATTCGTTTCGCGCTTGACCGTTGCCTGCACGAGCGTGATGAGCTCTTCGATGTCACGCGCGGTCGCCTCGCCTTTGTTGACAATGAAATTGGCATGCAACGTCGATACTTCCGCGCCGCCTACGCGCCTGCCTTTGAGGCCGCTCGCCTGGATCAGTCGAGCTGCGAAGTCGCCCGCCGGATTGCGGAATACGGAGCCGGCGTTAGGTTCGGCAAGCGGTTGCGTGGCAATGCGCCTCGACAACAACTCCTTTATCTTTTGGCGCGCCTTTGCGCCGTTGCCTCGCTCAAAACGGAACCACACGGCAACGAAGAACTCGTTGTGGGCGCATACCGGAAGGACGCTGCGATAGCCGACCGTGTACTCGTGAGGCTCACGAACGTGCAGCCGGCCGGCCCGATCCATGGTGCGCACCCGCGCAACTACGTTCCAGGTCTCGGCTCCATAGCAGCCGGCATTCATTGCCAATGCGCCCCCCACGGTGCCGGGAATGCCGGCGAGAAACTCTGCGCCTTCGAGGTTCTGAACTGCCGCAAAACGCGCGACTCTCGGACCGGCAACGCCCGCCTCGGCGTAAATCTCGGCGCAATCGGCGCGTTCTTCCAGACCTAGACGTGCAAGCACGCGATGCGTAAACACGACTGTTCCGCGAAGACCTCCGTCCCGGACCAGCAGATTGCTGCCAAGTCCGACGAAGAGAACCGGTTCGTGTTCCGGGAGCCGGCTGAGAAATACGCCGAGATCGTCAAGATCCGCGGGCGCGTAAGTGCGATCGGCGATCCCTCCGGCGCGCCAACTTACATGCCTGCGCATTGGCTCGTTGCGCCTGAAGTCGCCACGCAATCCGCTGGTCTCGATCTGTCCGAGTTCCGCCATGTCCATGCTTCTTCGCTCAGTTCCCTTTTGCCATTTTTCCCGGCACCGTGCCGATCGACCCGGCGCCCATCGTGATGACCACGTCGCCCCTCGTCGCCGTTGCAAGAATCGCGGCCGCCAAATCTCCGATTTGTTCAACGAACACGGGTTCGATCTTGCCGGCTACCCGGACCGCGCGCGCCAGTGCCCGGCCGTCGGCAGCCACGATCGGCGCTTCACCGGCCGGATAGACTTCCGTAAGCAGCAGTGCGTCGACGGAGGAGAGGACCTTGACGAAGTCCTCGAAGCAGTCCCGCGTTCGCGTATACCGATGGGGTTGAAAAGCCAGGACCAGCCGACGATTCGGAAATGCTCCGCGCGCTGCGGCGATCGTCGCAGCCATCTCCGCCGGATGATGGCCGTAGTCGTCGATCAGGGTAAAGTTTCCGTGTGCCAACGCCACGTCTCCGTAACGTTGAAAGCGTCGCCCGACACCCCGGAATTCAGCCAGCGCCTTGATGATCGCCTTG
Source organism: Betaproteobacteria bacterium (assembly GCA_031414075.1). GTDB lineage: Bacteria > Pseudomonadota > Gammaproteobacteria > Burkholderiales > JACQAP01 > JACQAP01. The sequence continues at coordinate 18,035 of JANOGH010000531.1, forward strand.
TCGGGGGCGCCGATCTCCATTCCCACCGCAATCGCGGCCAGCGCGTTCTGCACGTTGTGCAAACCGGGAAGGTTCAGCGTGATGTTCAAATCGGCAGCAGCCTTTGGCAGCCCGTTTCTGCGCACGACACGGAATCGCATCCTTCCGGCATCAGCTTCGACGTCCACCGCGCGAATCTGCGCGCCTTCGGACAGTCCGTAAGTGGTGACCTGCTTGGTAATGAGCGGCAACAGGCTTCTTAGGTTGGCATCGTCCAAGCACAGAACTGCCATTCCATAGAAAGGCAGGTGTTCGATGAATTCGAGGAAAGCCTGGCGCAAGCGGCCAAAGTCGTGCCCGTAGGTCTCCATGTGATCGGCGTCGATATTGGTGACGACCGCGAGCACCGGCTGAAGGTATAGGAACGATGCGTCGGATTCATCGGCCTCCACGACGATGAACTCCCCGTTGCCGAGCTTCGCGTGGGAACCGGCGGCCTCGAGCCGGCCACCAATCACGAACGTCGGGTCCATCCCGGCCTCGGCGAGCACGCTGGCGACCAGGCTGGTCGTCGTGGTCTTGCCGTGGGTTCCCGCAATCGCAATGCCCTGCTTCAGCCGCATCAGTTCCGCGAGCATCATCGCTCTCGGCACAACCGGAATGCGCTTCGCGCGAGCGGCGGCGACTTCAGGATTGTCCGGTCTGACCGCGGTAGACGTGACCACGGCGTTGGCGCCGCTGACATTCGTTTCGTCGTGGCCGATGTGCACCTTGGCTCCCTGACTCTTGAGTCGCAAGGTGGCGGCACTTTCCGAGATATCGGAGCCGCTGACCTCGAAACCCAGATTCAGCATGACCTCGGCAATCCCGCTCATTCCGGCGCCGCCGATACCAATGAAGTGAACATGTTTGACCTTGTGCTTCATGCCGCAAGCGCCATGCAGCGCTCAGCAACGATTCGCGCGGCGTCCGGTTTGCCCAATGCGCGCGCGCGGTTGGCCATTTCCAGCAGCTTTTCCCTGGTGAAGCCCAGCAGCAGATCCGCGAGTTTACGGGGCGTAAGGTCGGCCTGGGGAAGCAGAACCGCAGCGGAATGATCGGCGAGATAGCGGGCATTGAAGGTCTGGTGATCATCGACCGCGGATGGGAAGGGAACCAGCACGCTGGCAATACCCGCCGCGGCTAGTTCGGAGACCGTCAACGCGCCGGCCCGGCAGATCACCACATCCGCCGTTGCGTAGGCGCTCGCCATATCGCGGATGAACGCCAGCGTCGTCGCGCTCACACCCGCCTCCCGATATGCGCTCTCGAGCATGGCGAGATGCTTCTCGCCTGCTTGATGCGTGACCTCGGGGCGTTGCGATTCCGGAATCAGCGCCAGGGCGCGCGGCACCGTCTCGTTAAGCGCTTGCGCACCGAGACTGCCGCCGACAACCAATACCTTCAGATTTCCGGTGCGATCGCGCAAGCGCTGCCCAGGAGCCGGCAATTGCGCGATATCACGTCGCACCGGATTGCCGGTCCACTCGGCGTTTTTCAAGGCATCGGGAAACGCGACCAGGATGCAGTCTGCAACTCTTGCCAGCACTTTGTTGGCGAGTCCCGCGACCGCGTTCTGCTCGTGCAGCACCAGCGGACGGGCCAGCATGGTGGCCATTATGCCGCCGGGAAACGAGATATAGCCGCCCATGCCAAGCACCACGTCCGGCCGCACGCGAAAAATGGCGCGGGCGCTTTGCCAGAATGCCACCAGCAGATTCAGCGGCAACAGCACTACGCGCAGAAGACCCTTGCCGCGCAAACCCGAGAAACGGACCCATTCGATTTCGAACCCGTATTGCGGCACCAACTTGCTCTCCATGCCTGCCCTCGAACCCAGCCATACGATTTTCCAACCCTTGTCGCGCAATTGATCCGCGACCGCGAGCGCCGGAAAGATGTGACCGCCGGTGCCGCCCGCCATGACCAATATGGTCCGGCTCACAACGAATACCCTTTCATCATCTGCCGGTTTTCGCGATCCACTCGAAGCAGGATTGCCAGTGCACAGCAGTTGGCGACAATTCCGCTGCCGCCGAAAGAAAGCAGCGGCAAAGTCAGTCCCTTGGTCGGGAGCACGCCCATGTTCACGCCCATGTTGATGAATGCCTGGGCGCCGAGCCACAGCGCAATTCCCTGCGCCACCAGCGCAGAGAAGCAGCGCTCCATGCGGGCGGCCTGGTTGCCGATGGCGAATGCCCGCCAGATCAGCCATGCGAACAAGGCAATCACAGAAAGGACGCCGAGCAATCCGAGTTCTTCAGCGATGACGGCGAGCAGAAAATCGGTGTGCGCCTCGGGCAGATAAAAGAGTTTCTCGACACTGGCGCCCAAGCCGACACCGAACCACTCTCCGCGCCCGAAGGCGATCAGCGCATGCGACAGTTGGTAGCCTTTGCCGAACGGATCCGACCAGGGGTCCATGAATCCGATGACGCGCTGGAGGCGATAAGGGGACGTCCATATCAACATGACGAATCCGAGGAGCAGAAGGACGATAAGCGTCGCGAACAGCTTCCAGTTCATTCCACCGAGAAACAGGATGGCCATGGCAACGGCAGTAATTACCGCAAAGGCGCCGAAATCCGGCTCGCGCAGCAACAGTCCGCCGGTCAGCAGCATCACAATCAGCATCGGCAGGAAGCCTTTGCGAAAGCTGTGCATCAATGCCGCCTTGCGAACGGCGTAGTCCGCGGCGTAGAGCACCGCAAACAATTTCATCAACTCGGAGGGCTGCAAATTGAACAGCCCGAGCGATAGCCAGCGCCGACTGCCATTGACTTCGCGTCCGACGCCAGGGATCAGCACAAGCATCAAGAGCAATACGCCCAGGCAAAATAGATAAGGTGCGGCCTGCTCCCAGAACCGCAGCGGAAACTGGAAGCAGATGAAACCGGACATCAGGCCGACGAACAGGAACACGCCATGCCGGACGAGATAGTAGGTAGGTTGATTGCCGGTGACGCGTCCGCCTTCGGCTATGGCGATCGAAGAGGAGTAGACCATTACCAGCCCGAGCGCCAGCAGAAGTCCCGCAATGCTGACGACCGCGTAGTCGAACTCCGCGATTAGTGCCGGCCTGGCCACCGCTCCGATGCCGAAGATGCCGTTCACTGATCGGCCTCCAGCGCCCGCACTTCTTCGACGAAGACTTCGGCGCGATGTTCGTAATTGCGGAACATGTCGAAGCTGGCGCATGCGGGCGACAGCATGACTGCGTCGCCGGCTTGCGCCAGCGAAAATCCGGCTCGTACTGCGTCGTGCATGCTGGCGGCGTGAACGATCGCGACGCCCGAAGCCTCTATGGCCGCAGCGATCTTGTCGCCGTCGCGTCCGATGACGACTACCCCTTTCGCCTTCTTTGCTACCGCGTCGCGCAAGGGCGAGAAATCCTGGCCCTTGCCCTCTCCGCCGGCAATCAGAACAATCCTCGAAGTCATACCCATGAGCGCGGCCACGGTAGCGCCGACATTGGTGCCTTTGGAGTCGTCGTAGAAAGCGACGCCCCCGACCTCGGCAACTTTCTGTACGCGATGAGGCAACCCTTCGAATTCAAAGAGCGCGTCGAGCAGCGGTTCGTAGGGCAGCCGGATCGCGCGGCACAAAGCCAGCGCCGCCAGCGCATTCGCCGCGTTATGCAGGCCGGCAACTTTTAGTTCAGAAACCTTCATCAGGTTCGCGCGCCCCTCCGCAAGCCAGAGTTCGCCCTCGATGTCGCGCAATCCCCAGTTGCCTTCGTTCCGGGGCTCATCCAATCCAAAAGTCAATACTTTCCGTCCGGGGCCGATCATGCCGCGTGCCCAACCGTCTTCCCTGTTCACCACCTGGATGCCATCGCCAAGAAAAATGCGCGCCTTCGCCTCCGCGTAATCACCCATGCCCGAATAGCGATCGAGATGGTCTTCGCTCATGTTCAGAACCACGGCCACATCAGGATTCAGGCTGCGGGTCGATTCCAGCTGAAAACTGGACAGCTCGAGCACGAAGACGTCGGGACGACGCCTGCGTCCGGCCTCGATCTCCGACAGGGCATCGAGTATCGGCAAGCCGATGTTTCCTGCCACGAGCGTCCTTATCTTTGCGGCACGAATCATCGCGCCGACCATCTCCGTAACTGTGCTCTTGCCATTCGATCCGGTAATCGCAATAACCCTGTTGCCAGGAAATTCCTCCCGGATCCTCGCGAATAATTCGATATCACCGACGACCTCGATCCCTCGTTCCTCTGCGGCGCTGACCAGCGGCTCGACCCTCGGCACGCCGGGACTGATGGCGATGAGGTCGACGCCCGCGAAACTTTCCGCGCGAAATGCGCCGGTATGCAACTCGACCTCCGGCAATTCGTCTTTCAATCTCGCGGCAAACGGCGGCGCATCCCGACTGTCCGCGATGCGCACCGACGCGCCACGAGCCGCGAGCCAGCGCGCCATTGAAAGTCCGCTTGCGCCTAGACCAAGCACGAGTGTGTGCCTATTCACCAACTCGATTGGCACGCGTCTCCTTCATGGCGGCCTCCATTCGCGACAGCCGCACCGAACCGACATCCTCGTTCTCCTCGTAACGCATGCCCTCCATGGCAAGAGGTTTGGGATCGGCTTGCGATGCGCGCACGCGCAGTGACTGCATGAACAATTCGAAGTGCAAACGGCTAGTCATGGCTTACCTCATCATGAAGACCTGATTTCCTCGCCGACATGGCGCTTTGCGACGCGAGGCGGGTCTGTGCGTAAATAAAGTCGTGGTTCGTCTTCATTCGGGCTAGCGCAGCTTGAGGGTCGACAGGCCAACCAGCACGAGCATCATGGTGATGATCCAGAAACGAACGACGACTTGATTCTCCTTCCATCCTTTCAGTTCATAGTGATGATGCAGCGGCGCCATGCGAAAAATGCGCCTGCCCGTCAATTTGAACGACGCAACCTGCAGCACCACCGATAGCGTTTCCACGACGAATACGCCCCCCATGATGAACAGCACGATCTCCTGCCGAACGATCACGGCGATGGTGCCGAGCGCCCCGCCAAGCGCAAGCGCGCCGACATCGCCCATGAATACTTCCGCCGGATAGGCATTGAACCAAAGGAAGGCGAGGCCGGCGCCCGCCAGTGACGCGCAAACCACCGTAAGCTCGCCAGCGCCCGGAATCAGAGGGAATCCCAGGTAGCGCGAATAGATGGCATTGCCCGCCACGTAAGCGAATACCCCAAGCGCGCTGCCGACCATGACCGTCGGCAGGATCGCGAGCCCATCCAGCCCGTCGGTCAGATTGACGGCGTTGCTGGTGCCGACGATGACAAAGTAGCTCACCACCACGAACCCGACGATTCCCAGCGGATAGGTAACCTGCTTGAACAGTGGCACGATCAATTCCGTCTGCGCGGGCAGCGTCGCCGACGTGGCAAGATATATGGCGGCCGCGAGTCCGATGACCGATTGCCAGAAGAGCTTCTTGCGCGCCGATAAACCTTTCGGATTGCGGTGGACGACCTTGCGGTAGTCGTCGACCCATCCGATGATGCCGAAACCGAGCGTCACCGCCAGAACCACCCAGACGTAGCGATTCCGCAGATCGGCCCACAGCAAAGTCGTAATCGCGATCGAGATCAGGATCAGCGCGCCGCCCATCGTCGGCGTGCCTGCCTTCGTCAGATGGCTCGTCGGACCATCGTCGCGCACCGACTGACCGACCTTGTAGGCCGTCAGTTTGCGAATCATGATCGGGCCGACGATGAATGAAATGAGCAACGCCGTCAGGGTCGCAAGCACCGCCCTCAACGTGATGTAGTTAAAGACGTTGAACGCCCGAACGTGAACATCCTCCGCCAGCCACTGGGTGAGCGCCAGCAGCATCAGGCACCTCCTTTCATGGCCGATTCCCCGTTGACGGCGCCCAACGCCTCGACTACTCGCTCCATGCGCATGAAACGCGAGCCCTTCACCAGCACCGTTGACCCATGTTCCAGAGCACCAGCCAACGCATCGACCAGTTCATCGATACTGGAAAAATGTCGCGCGCCTTCGCCAAAACTTTGCGCCGCTGCGGCACTCATCTCACCCAGTGCAAACATGGCGTGCACGCCTGCCCGCTTGGCGAATGCGCCGATTGTTGCGTGCATCCCTTCAGCATTGTCGCCAAGCTCACCCATGTCCCCCATGACGAAAATCGTGCGTCCCGGATACGCTGCCAGCACTGCAATCGCGGCTTGCATGGATTCAGGGTTGGCATTGTAGGTATCGTCGATTACCAGTGCGCCGGACGCGTGGCGCATCCGTTGCAGCCGCGACTTGACTCCCGCATAGGAAGCGAGTCCGCTGGCGATCGCTGTTTCAGGCACATCCAGCGCATGGGCGCAGGCCACCGCCGCGAGCGCATTCTTGATGTTATGCAGCCCCGGTACACCAAGCGTAGCGACAAACTGGTCTCGAGGCGTGCGGAACGTAACAAGGCTCGCGAATACAGTCAGTTCGTAACGAGCTGACACTGCCGCTTTCTTGTCGATGCCAAAATCAACCACGCGTCGTCCACGCACCAGACCGCGCCAGTAATCGGCGAAAGCGTCGTCGTTATTGATGATCGCTGTGCCGCTTTTTTCGAGGCCTTCGAATATTTCCCCCTTGGCGCGCGCAATAGCATCGACAGAGCCGAGTTCGCCGATATGGGCAGTACCCGCATTATTGATCAAGGCCACGGTGGGCCTCGCCAGACGCGACAGATAGGCGATCTCTCCGATGTGATTCATGCCCATCTCGACGACCGCGTATCGATGCCGGGCATCGAGTCGCAGCAGTGTCAAGGGCATGCCTATGTCGTTGTTCAGATTTGCGGACGTTGCCAGAACACCCGGCTCGCCAGCGACCTGCCGCAGGATCGAAGCGAGCATTTCCTTCACCGTGGTCTTGCCATTGCTGCCGGTAACGGCAATCAATGGGGCGATAAAGCGGCCTCGCCAGAACGCCGCCAGCCTGCCAAGAGCGAGCCTTGAATCGTCGACTTCAATTACTCGAGCATTCGGGGTATGAATCTGCGCGCCCGCTTGCACCATCACAGCGGCTGCGCCGGCCGCCAGGGCCTGATCGGCAAATGCCTGTCCGTCGAAACGCTCGCCGCGTATCCCCACGAACAGATCGCCGGGGCGCAAATCGCGGCTATCGGTCGTCACCCGATCAAACACGGCATTGGACCCGATATGCCTGGCGCCAATTGCGTGCGCGGCGGTGGCGATATCAAGCATGACGCGGACTCCCGGTCAGGCGGTTCAGCATCTCACGCGCGACCTGCACATCATCGAAGGGCAATCGTTGGCTGCCGGTTTCCTGATAGGTCTCGTGGCCTTTGCCGGCGATCAGCACCACGTCGTCCGGCGCGGCCGATTGCAGCGCCTTGAATATTGCGCCGGAGCGATCGACTTCGATCTCGAAGTTGGGATGCGCCCCCGCGACGATGTCTTCGATGATGGACCGCGGATTTTCGGAGCGCGGATTGTCGCTGGTGATGATCACGCTATCCGACAGGCGCGTTGCGACTTCTCCCATCAATGGCCGCTTGCCCGGATCGCGATCGCCGCCGCAACCGAATACGCAATGCAGTTTCGCGCCGGGAGGGAGCAAGTCTCGCAAAGTCTGTAGCGCTTTTTCCAGGGCATCGGGCGTATGCGCGTAGTCCACGACGACCAGTGGCGCGTTCGGCAGCCTTACCATCTGCAGACGTCCGGGAACGGGCTCGACGTGCGCGAGTGCGTCGACAGCATCCTGGAGTGAAACCTCGGCTGTCATCAGGACGCCAAGGACGCCGAGCAGATTTGCCGCGTTGAATCCGCCGATCAGCCGACTGGTCAGGCGCGCGGGCCCCCAGGGAGTGGTGATCTCGAGTTTCAGGCCGCGCGTCGAAAGATCCAGGCGGTGACCGGCGATTTCTCCTTTGCCAAAACCGTAACCGAGCACATTGATGCGAGACTTGTCGATCGATTCCACGAGTTCACGACCGAAGCGGTCGTCGACATTCACGACCGCGTGCTTCAGTTGCGGCCAACGGAAGAGCCTGCCTTTGGCGGCGCCATAGTCTTCCATGGTCTTGTGATAGTCGAGATGATCGCGCGACAGATTGGTGAAAAGCGCCACATCGAACTCCACGCCGTTGATGCGACCCTGATCGATGCCATGCGAAGAAACCTCGATTGCGCAGCCCGTGCCCGCGCTGGCGCGCAATGTGGCTAACTGCGATTGCAGGGTGATCGCATCGGGCGTGGTATGGCCCGCAGCATCCAACTCGCCGGGGAAGCCGCTTCCCAGTGTGCCGATGACTGCAGTCTTGCGCCCCAGCCGCGTCAGCGATTGCGCGATCCAGTGCGAGCATGATGTCTTGCCGTTTGTGCCGGTAACGCCGGCAAGCCACATATGGCGTGAAGGGTTGCCGAAAAAACGACCGGCGATCTCTCCGAGATGCGAGCGCAGATCCGGCACGCCCAGATTGGGCACGCGCCAGGCCGCATCCCAATGAAAGCCCCGGCTATCCCACAGCACGGCTCTGGCCCCTGCGGTGATCGCCTGCGGGATGTGATCTCGCCCGTCTGCCCGCTGGCCCGGATAGGCGAGAAACAGATTGCCGGGTTTTATCTTGCGGCTGTCGATTGCGAGACCTTCGATACGCACTCCGAGCGCATCGATCGCGCCGAAGTCGAACTCCGCAGCATTCTCACCCGCGGAACTCGCGCCCGCGCTCATACTTCCTCCCTGACAACAGGAGCAAGATCGGGAGATATCACATTGTCGAGCGCGGCATCCGGCTCGATGCCTAGAAGTCGCAACGCACCTGCCATGACCGTGCTGAACACCGGAGCGGCAACCTCACCCCCGTAATACGACTTGCCACCGGGCTCGTCCAACATGACCGCTATGACCAGGCGCGGATTGGATGCCGGAGCAAATCCCACGAACGAAGAGATATAACGATCGGACGCGTAGGTCGCACCTGCGAGCTTGTGTGCGGTGCCGGTCTTGCCGGCCACACGATAACCGGCCACTTGCGCCCGAATTGCAGTTCCTCCCGGCTGGGTCACCATTTCGAGCATCTTGCGCACGGCCATTGCAGTGCGCGGCGAGATCACGGCTTTGCCATCGACCGGCTGATCACGCTTCACCAGGGTTAGCGGTTTGAGTTTTCCGTCGGTAGCGAATACCGAATAGGCCCTCGCCAACTGCAGGAGACTGACCGAAATGCCATGGCCATACGACAAGGTTGCCTGTTCGATGGGCTTCCAGGTCTGGTACCCACGCAGCCGGCCTGAAGCTTCCCCGGGAAACCCCACTTTCGTCTGTGTGCCGAACCCGACGTCGGAAAGAATGGCCCACAGCTTCTGTGGGGCCATTGCCAGCGCCATCTTCGCCGAGCCGACGTTCGACGACTTCTGGATCACTTGCGCGACGGTGAGCAGGCCTCCCGGATGCGCGTCATGTATGACCCGCTTGCCGATGGTGTAGTTGCCACCCTGCGTATCAATCATGCTTCCGGGGCCGACCCGCCCGGATTCCAGTGCCGCAGCCACGGTGAACGGCTTCAATGTAGAACCCGGCTCAAACAAATCGACCACCGCGCGATTGCGTGAATGTCCGACCTTTAACGTGTCCCGGTTGTTCGGGTTGTACGTTGGCCAGTTGGCCAGCGCCAGCACTTCGCCGGTAGTCACGTCGAGGACTATCAGGCTTCCAGCCTTGGCTTCGTTCAGCGCAATTGCGCTCTTGAGTTCCCGGAACGCCAGATATTGAATGCGCTGATCGATTGACAGTGCCAGATCCCGGCCCTGCTGTGGCGCGCGGATGCTTTCGATGTCCTCGACCACGCGGCCAAGCCGGTCCTTGATCACGCGACGGCTGCCTGCCTTGCCCGTCAACCAGTCCTGATAAGCGAGTTCGATGCCCTCCTGGCCGTTGTCGTCCA
>JANOGH010000532.1:0-2640 GCA_031414075.1 Betaproteobacteria bacterium
CGGTGCGTTGTGGAGGCGCGCGCCGGGCAACACCTGTTGCCACCAGCGCAACGCCGGTCAGTTCGTCGAGCCCTGCCGCAGCAGATCGCGGTACCGGCGCAAAAGCGATCGCGGGACGGTGAAAGCGCTCGCGCAGGCGTGCGGCGAGAATGCCGATCACGCCCTGATGCCAGGACTCGTCGTAAAGGCTCAGGCTGAAGGTGTCGGCAACGTCGATCCTGTCCATCAGTGCCAGCGCCGTTTCCTGCATGCCGGCCTCGATGGCGCGGCGTTCGCGGTTGAGCGAATCGAGTTGCTTCGCCCGTTCCGCGGCCCGGTTAGGGTCCTGCGTCAACAGGCACTCGATGCCGACTGACATGTCGGTGAGCCGTCCGGCAGCGTTCAACCGCGGTCCGACCACGAAGCCAAGGTCATAGGTGGATACTCGTGACGGATCGCGCCCGGCGACGCGCAACAGCGCATCGATGCCGGCGCGAGCGCGTCCGGCGCGTATGCGGCGCAGTCCCTGGTCGACCAGGATGCGATTGTTGTCGTCAAGGCGCACAACGTCGGCGACGGTGCCGAGCGCGACCAGGTCGAGCAGCTCGGCCAGATTAGGCTCTTTGCGCTGGCTGAACCAGTCGCGCCTTCGCAATTCGGCGCGCAGGGCGACCAGCACATAGAACATTACGCCGACCCCGGCCAGGTGCTTGCTCGGAAAAGGGCATCCGGGTTGATTGGGATTGACGATGCAGGCCGCGGCTGGCAACCGCGAGCCGGGAAGATGATGATCGGTGATCAGCACCTGGATGCCGAGCCGGGCGGCCTCTTCGACGCCTTCCACGCTGGCGATGCCGTTGTCCACCGTGATCAGACAATCGGGTTTCCGGCCGGCGGCCAGTTTCACGATCTCTGGCGTGAGTCCGTAGCCGAATTCGAAACGGTTCGGCACCAGATATTCGACCTTCGCGCCGAAGCTTTGCAGGCCCAGCATGCCGACAGCGCAGGCGGTGGCGCCATCCGCGTCGTAGTCGGCAACGATGAGCAGGCGCTTTCCGGCGGCGATCGCATCGGCCAGCAAATTCGCCATGGGAGCGCAATTGAGCAGTTGCTCGAACGCCAGCAATCCGCCCAGTGAAGTATCGAGCTGCGCCGCTTCGACTAAGCCGCGTGCGGCGTAGATTCTTGCCAGGACCGGGTGCAGCCCGCCGGCGCGCAGCTTTTCAAAGGCCGCCGCGGGCACCTCGCGCTCGACGATGCGGGGGAGATTCACTACGGGCTGTGGATCGGGATGCCAAGAGAAACCGCGGGCCTCCACCAGCGCCATAGGTTCGTGCGGCTGACGGACCACAGGTAGCTGCGGCCGTTGGCGACAGTTGCAACGACAAGCCGGCGAATATGTCCTTTTCTCAGCAGACCTGCCAGCGGTGCGAACCAGCGCTGCTCCAGATTCTCGAGAGCTTCCTTCCAGGCAGTCGGATCGAGGCGCATCGAAGCCGACGCTGCGTCGCGCAGTTCAATCAGAACATCGTCCGCTACGATTGCATCAATGCCTCGTTCGGTTGCCGTAAACGGGGTACTCGTCAGTTTCGACAATCCGCGCGCCAGCGCGCTGCTGCCCATCACGGCCTGGAAGCATGGGCGGGCTGCCGGGAGCGTCCCGCCGCCGGAGAACCAGAGGCTGTTAATCGGCAGGGCGGCGCGCTGCTCTCGTGCCTCGTTGACGGGATGCGCGTGCAGCAGCATCTGGGCTTCATTGAATAGCCGGTGCCAGGCCAGCCGATCTTCGCCTTCCGGCAACAGGCGGTCGACATCTTGGCCGACTGCCCGCGACAGGCTGCGGGTGTGGATACGCGGTGGCTGCGCCGTTTTCAGGTACCAGCGATGCGGCTGAGGAGCCAGAAAGGTCAAGCCATCGGTTGCAAAGTGACGATTGAGCGCTGCGCAGAGCGAAACCGCCTCGATGTCTGTGATCGACAGGGACTCCGGTGCCAACAGGATCAGCTGGTCGCGGTTCACCTGCAGATGCACCGGATCCGCGCTCAGCCAGAAGTCACCTCCCGGCGGCATGCCGGCGCCGAACAATGCTATCGGCGCAGTCGGCCAGTCCGCCTGCCGCAGCACGCCGAATTGCTCGCAAAGCCAGGCCTGTTCGTCGTCGCAGCGGGCCTCGCTGGCATCGCTGCGACCGATCAAAGTCTGCAGCACGGGAACCATCGGCGCATCGTGGTCCGGGCTGGCATGAGACCAGAACAGGGCAGGAACGAACAGGGTAACGGTATGCACGGAATCGGGGCGAAAAAACGGCTGTGAGTTTAGCACGCGGGTTTTCCATCACGTGTTGAAACCGGCGCAGGACATCGCGGTCTTGCTCAGCCAGCTCACTTATCTGTGGCGGAATATGGCAGACTGCGCGTCGCCCCCGGAGAACCCAGGTCGTAGAATCATCCACCCATGCTGACACCGTATGAGTTGTTTGTCGGGCTGCGCTATACGCGCGCCAAGCGGCGCAACCATTTCATCTCCTTCATTTCCGTCACATCGATGCTCGGCATCGCATTGGGCGTGGCCGCGCTCATCGTGGTGCTGTCGGTCATGAACGGATTCCAGAAGGAACTGCGCGCGCGCATCCTCGGTGTCGCCTCCCACGTGCAGATCACG
>JANOGH010000533.1:0-2925 GCA_031414075.1 Betaproteobacteria bacterium
GGAGACCGAATCCACTTGGCTGGGCCTGCCCTTGTTCGGGCTGCTGGGATTTCTCGGCGCGGTCGTCTCCGGTATCTGGCTACTGGTCTCGATCGCGCAGCGGGAGGCACGAATAGGCGAGGTGCCAGGTGCGAGGCTCTAGGCTCTAGGCGCGAGGCACTAGGGTGTAGGGGCCTAAAACCCGCGCCTCGCGCCTCGTGCCTCGTGCCTAGAGCCTCGCACCTTTCACTCCCCTGTCGTCTCGATGTCGGTGGCCTCGCCACCGGAAGTTACATCCGTTTCAATGCTGCTGTCGCCTGCGCTGAAGCGTTCCCGCAGTTCGGCCTCCGCCTCGTACCAGTCGTCCTCGGCCGCATCGCCCTCGAAGCCGCGGGCTTCGGCGCGGTAATAGGCGGCGGTCGCGACCATGTCGCGCCATTCCTCGTCGTTGAACTCGTTGCGCGGATCCTCCGTCTTGCCGTGCTTGGAACCCGCGGCGATTGGCGGACGCTTGCGCGCCCGCGTCGCATGCGGTGTTCCGGTGTGTCTGGTTGCGGACTTTCGTCCGACGCTTGCCATAGTCATCACGCAAACCTCCTGAGTCAACGGGCCACCCACACTCGGGCATGCCATGAGTGCAATCCTAGGCAACGCCGGGGAGCGCTCCTTGACGCAGATCAATCGAAACCAACATAGGAGCCAGGCGATCCGCAACGCACTGATGGGATTCATCTTGACCTGCATCAAACAGGGCCGCCTCGCGCGCTGCTATATTGATCCAGTCATCAATGCGTCCGGGATCGCACGTCATGCCTGCCAAAGAACTCCTGTTTCACCACGACGCCCATGAAAAAGTCCGCATGGGTGTCAATACGCTGGCCAATGCCGTCAAAGTGACCTTGGGGCCCAAGGGCCGCAACGTCCTGCTGCAGCAAAGTTACGGTCCGCCCGTGGTCGCAAACTCGGGGGTCGTGGTGGCAAAGGCCATCGAGCTGCCCGACCCTTTCGAGAACATGGGCGCGCAACTGGTGCGTGAGGTCGCCGCCAAGACCTCGGAAGTGGCCGGCGACGGAACCACGACCGCCACGGTGCTGGCGCAGGCGATCGTCAACGAAGGCATGAAGGTCGTCGCGGCGGGAATGAATCCCATGGACCTGCGCCGCGGCATCGACCAGGCCGTGATCGCGGCGGTGGCCGAATTGAAACGGATTTCCCGTCCCTGCTCGACCGCCACCGAGATCGCACAAGTGGGCAGCATCTCGGCGAACAACGACCGGTCCGTTGGCAACATCGTTTCGCAGGCGATGGACAAGGTGGGCAAGCAGGGGGTGATCACCGTCGAGGACGGATCGGGTCTGGACAACGAGCTGGAAGTGGTCGAGGGCATGCAGTTCGACCGCGGCTATCTTTCGCCGTACTTCATCAACAGCCCCGACCGGCAGGGGGTGATCCTGGAGGACGCCTACGTGCTGATCCACGATAAGAAGATTTCGGCCATCAAGGAACTGCTTCCCGTCCTCGAGGAAATCACGCGCGCGGGCAAACCCCTGCTGATCGTGGCCGAAGATGTGGAAGGCGAAGCGCTGGCAACACTGGTGGTCAACACCATACGCGGTGTCATCAAGACCTGCGCGGTCAAGGCGCCGGGCTTCGGTGACCGACGCAAAGCCATGCTCGAAGACATCGCAGCGCTGACCGGCGGAACGCTCGTCGCCGAGGAGCTCGGCCTGCAGCTCGAGACCGCCAAGCTGGCTGACTTGGGCCGAGTCAAGCGCGTCGAGGTGGACAAGGAAAACACCACGCTGATCCATGGCGCCGGAGATCCCAAGGCCATCGACGAGCGCATCGCGCGCATTCGCGCCGAGGCTGAAAAGTCGACCAGCGACTACGATAAGGAAAAGCTCGAGGAACGCGCCGCCAAGCTCGCCGGCGGCGTGGCGCTCATCAAGGTGGGTGGCGCCACCGAAACCGAGATGAAGGAACGCAAGGTGCGGGTCGTAGATGCATTGCATGCCACCCGCGCCGCGGTCGAGGAAGGCATCGTCCCCGGCGGCGGCGTTGCGCTGATCCGGGTACGCACCGCGCTGGCCGGCCTCAAAGGCGAAAACGACGACCAGACCGCGGGCATCCGGATCGTGCTGCGTTCGCTGGAAGAACCGCTGCGGCAGATCGTCGCCAATACCGGGGCGGAGCCTTCCGTGGTGTTGAACAAAGTCGCGAAAGGCAGTGGGAGTTACGGCTACAACGCCGCCACGGAGAAATACGGCGACCTGGTGGAAATGGGCGTGATCGATCCGACCAAAGTGACCCGTATCGGGCTGCAGAATGCCGCGTCGGTCGCGTCGCTGATTCTGACCACGGACTGCATGGTTGCCGAGATCCCGCAGAAGGCCACAGCAGCACGGCCCGAAGACATGGGGATGTAGGTCTCCTCACGCCGGACGTTTCAGATGATCGAGACTTTACACATCGAGGTCATCGTGGAGCGCGCGCATGCGCTTCGGGCCCAATCCTGGATTCCTGAGCAATTCCGCGACTGCCGGGTGCACGTGTAGCGTTTTCATTCGCTCTTGTCCCGGCTCGGGACGTGCGCATCGCGGCGGGAACGTGGTCGCCGGTCCAGGGCAAGGCGCTAGCGCGTCCAGTTCACCCGGACCAGATATTCGTCCGGGCTGTATTTGATGATGAGTTCCCCGTGGAAGGCACTGCGCAGCGCGTCACCGATACGGCGGGCCAGGTGCACGTCGGTGGTGGTCACGGTGACCACGCCTTCCTTGTTCTCGATCCCCATGATGCGCTGGAGCGGATGGTCCTGCGCCTCGCGAGTTTCCTCGTTGCGGACCAAGCGCAGTATCTCTTCGCCGTGCGTGTCCGCGTACGGGCCGGCCAGCGTGACGTAACCCGCCGGATTGCGGTCGTTGACCCGGTGGCATGCCGGGCACAAGT
>JANOGH010000534.1:0-4354 GCA_031414075.1 Betaproteobacteria bacterium
CGCATCGGCGCGCGCTGCGCCGACGCCTGCCGCAAGATCGGCTACCGCGGGGCCGGCACCTTCGAGTTCCTGTATGAAAAGGGCGAGTTCTTTTTCATTGAAATGAACACGCGCGTGCAGGTCGAGCATCCGGTCACCGAGATGATAACCGGGGTGGACATCGTAAAGACCCAGATACTGGTCGCGGCGGGAGAGAAGCTGCCGTTCCGGCAGAAGGATGTCAATTTTCGTGGACATGGGATCGAATGCCGCATCAACGCGGAACACCCTTTCAAGTTCACCCCGTCACCCGGGCGAATCACCACCTGGCACGTCCCGGGCGGCCCCGGCATCAGGGTCGACTCGCATGTTTACCACGGCTACCTCGTGTCGCCATACTATGATTCGCTGATCGCCAAGGTTATTGCCTATGGCGATACCCGGGACCAAGCCCTCGCACGAATGCGTATCGCGCTGTCTGAAATGATTGTAGACGGAATTCAGACCAACCTGCCGCTGCACCAGGAACTCATGTTGGATACATCATTTATGCGGGGCGGCACCAGCATCCACTACCTCGAAGAGAAGCTCGCCAAGTACGGCAAGGTCGAGTAGCTTCGGATACTACGGAGGCGTTCCATCGCCTGGCTCGCGATAGAATTAATGGTGGACGCCGCACAAGTCCTGGCGGTATCGGATGCCTTGCTTGCGCAGGGGGCACTGTCGGTGGACGTCGCCGACGCGTGGGCCGGAACGGACCGCGAAACGCCAATTTTCGGTGAGCCGGGTCAGGATCTCGAAGCGGCATTTGGATCGAATCGTGTAGTCGCGCTTTTCGACCCCGAGACGGACTTGCCTGGCGTAATCAGCCGTGCCTGCGCCGCAGCCGGTTTTTCTGCCACGCCCGACCACAGAATCACCGAGGTCGCAGAACAGGATTGGGTCAGGCTGACGCAGAGCCAATTCACGCCGATCCCCGTGTCTGCACGGCTATGGATCGTTCCAA
The DNA here is from genome assembly GCA_031414075.1 of Betaproteobacteria bacterium. GTDB lineage: Bacteria > Pseudomonadota > Gammaproteobacteria > Burkholderiales > JACQAP01 > JACQAP01. The sequence continues at coordinate 986 of JANOGH010000534.1, forward strand.
GCTGGCATTCCAGTCCGGATCCTGCGGCGATCAACATCATCCTCGATCCGGGTCTTGCGTTCGGCACCGGCAGTCATCCTACTACGCGTTTGTGCCTCGCCTGGCTGGACCGGAACCTGTCGCCAGGCTGCACTGTGGTCGACTATGGCTGCGGCTCCGGCATCCTGGCAATAGCAGCGGCCAAACTTGGCGCCGCTCGCGTGCGAGGTGTCGACATCGACGCGCAGGCCGTGCTGTCCAGCCGCTACAATGCAGAACGCAATCACGTTATCGCCGAATTTTCCAACGTGGATGAAGCTCTTCCCGAGCCGGCAGATGTGGTATTGGCGAATATTCTTTCCAATCCTCTCAAAGTTCTCGCACCATTGCTGGCAAAGCTGACGCTTCCGGGCGGAACGCTGGTGCTCTCAGGGATTCTGGTGCCCCAGGCAGCGGATGTTGCGGATGCTTACGGAGCCTGGTTCGATATTGAACCGCCAGCCATAGACGACGGCTGGGTGCGATTGAGCGGCATTCGCCTGAGCTGAGGCGGGCGGCATGGATCTGTATACCCGCTGCGGAGATTGCGATACCACCTTCCGCGTCACTACACGGCAGTTGCAGGCATCGGGCGGGCAGGTCCGTTGCGGGCATTGTCAGAAGATATTTGACGCCTTCGCCACCCTGACGGCCCAGCAGCCTCAATTCGTGTCACAGCAACCGGTCGCTTCGGCGGCGGAGCCGCCGGAAGAAAATCGGTCCGCTCTCGAATCGATCGAGCAGCCGCTGGTCGCAGAGTGGCTTGTTACCCAAAAAGACGGATTGCAACCCGCACGACCGGATCCCGCGGCCAGTCTGTACGAGTGGGAATTCAGAATGCCGGAAGCGCCGCGGCGCCCCGTACTATGGACAGTTCTGGCGCTGTTGCTGTCAATTGTTTTTGCCGGGCAGGCCGCCTACGCATTTCGCGCCGAAGTGATGGTGAACCTGCCGCAAACGCGCAGCTACTACGAGCGGATTTGCGAGTCTCTGGGATGCACCATCGGATTGCCGCAGTTATCGAACTACCTTCATATAGAAGCGTCCGATCTGAAAGCCGTCGATCCATCGCATCCCAATGAAATTCAATTGCTGGTATCGATGCGAAATCGGGCGCCGATCGAATTGGCCTACCCGGCATTTGAACTGACGTTGACTAATTCACTGGAACAGGCAATCGCGCGCCGTGTCTTCCTGCCCGCCGAATATCGGCCGCCCGCCGCGCAGGGAGAAGGGTTGAAGGCGGGCACCGAATTGCCGATCCGGCTGTTTCTCGATACCGGCGCCCTGCGTGCCGCCGGCTATCGGCTCTATCTGTTCTATCCGTGAAAGCGCAGCGCTGAAAAGTGATCGCTTGCGAGAACCGTGGTATATCGTCTCGCCTTGTCAGAGAGAGGAGACCTGGATGGATACCGGCCCGATAGAAAGCCCGCACAAAGGCAAGACCGGACTAAGGCGCATATCGAACGCGATACTCTATTCGATCGAGGGCCTGAGGGCGGCTTACCGGCACGAAGACGCATTCCGACAGGAAGTCCTGCTAGCGATGCTGCTGATACCGCTGGCATTGTTTCTGCCGGCCTCCGGTTTGGGAAAAGCACTGATGATTGCGTCGGTGCTTCTGGTGCTGATCGTCGAGTTGCTGAACTCAGCTGTGGAAGCGACCGTGGATCGAGTGTCGCTCGAGCAGCATCGACTTGCCAAGCGTGCCAAGGATATCGGCAGCGCGGCGGTGATGATGTCGCTGGCAAACGTCGTCGTGGTCTGGCTGCTGGTATTGTTTGGCTGAGTGTTGATTCAGAAGAACGGTCGGATCCGATTACCTTTCTCGCGGGCCACGCCTTCCCGCACGCCGTCGCAATGATCGCAATTGTTTCAATCCTTCAGATCGCCGCATTTGCCGCATTTAAAGGTCAGTTTTACAAAAAATCATATACTTTTGACAGAAATATCGTAGAATCTCTAGCTCAATGACCTTAAGTAACTAGAAATCAAAGGTTTTCAGGCATCCAATCAGGGTGGGTGGCATGAAGAGAACGGCTTTTTGGAAAGCCGACTGGTTCCTCGGACTCCTCGTTGCGTTGGTGCTGTTTTTCGCATCACGCAGTGATCTGGTCCAAAGTCTCGAACGCTTGGTTTATGACTGGGATGTTCGAGCATCCAGTCACGCGCCGTCGACGCGCGTCGTGGTGACCGCCATTGACGACCAGAGCATTGCCAACATCGGACGCTGGCCGTGGTCGCGTGACATTCAAGCACACATGATCGGCAAGCTCAGGCAAGGCGGCGCGAAGGTGGCCGGTTGTGCATCGTTCTTTTTTGAGCCGCCAATCGACATCCTCGGGGTGAATCCCGCCCTTCCGGAGTGGGTAGTGGAAATCATCAATAAAGGTGCTCGCCAAGAATGTGGCGCAGCGTTATTCAGAGTGGTGAGGAGTTTGCGCAGGCCATGCGCGCGTGCGCAGCTCGGTTCAATACCGTGGACTTTACTCTCTAGCGGATGCCCGACATGAGCTTGATTTCCTCTCTCGAGATAGCAAAAGCGACGCACACCGGAATGGTGCGTTCGCATAACGAGGACAGCATTGCCACCGACGCTGAAATCGGCCTCGCGGTTCTGGCCGATGGCATGGGTGGCTATAACGCCGGCGAAGTCGCCAGCGGCATTGCTACTGCCCTGATCTCGAGCGAAACCCGTGAGGCGCTGGTGCGACAGGCACCGCACGAAGTGGACAGGGCGACAGGTTTGCCTTTTGCGATGGAACTCCTGGCCGAAATTATCGCAAAGGCCAACACTTCGATATTCCAGTCGGCCAACAGCCAGCCGCAATACGCCGGCATGGGCACTACGCTGGTTGTCGCGTTGTTCTGCGACAATCAGATGACGATCGCACACATCGGTGATTCACGCTGCTATCGTCAGCGCGGGGGCAAACTGGAGCAGGTTACCCGGGACCACTCGCTGCTGCAGGAGCAAATCGATAGCGGTCTGCTCACCAAAGAGGCTGCCAAACGCTCTCAGAACAAGAATTTGGTAACTCGCGCGCTTGGGATCGAGCCGGCAGTGGAAGCAGAGATCCATATCTATCCGGTGCAGGAAGGCGATATCTATCTAATATGCTCGGACGGCCTCAACGACATGGTCGAGGACGAAGACATCGAGATGACGCTCGGGGCGCTCGGCGCCAATCTGCCGCTTGCAGCCGAGCAACTGGTAGAGATGGCGAACGACAACGGCGGGCGCGATAATATCTCGGTCGTACTGATCAAGGTGTGGAACAACTTCCCGGCAGACGAAAGCTTGTTTGCGAAGTTCTTTTCCTGGTTCAAATAAAAGGACGCAGCCATGGC
>JANOGH010000535.1:0-1566 GCA_031414075.1 Betaproteobacteria bacterium
CCGGACTCTATCGCGACACGAATCGCGAAGAAAAAGCACAAAGACGCAAAGGTAACGCAAAGGAAATCAAGAAAAACATGAAGGCACGGAAGAACATGACGGCTGGACTATATGTTGATAAATGGCGCCAACGCTTCAACGGCCCCTTATGCGTCGATCAGTTTTTCGCCCAGTCCAGTTTTCCTTTGCGTTACCTTTGCGTCTTTGCGCCTTTGCGGTTAATTTTTCTTTCTGTTTAGTTGTACAGATTTCGCAATGATGAAACGAGTAATCTTCGCCAAATTCGTCAACTCTTGAGTGATAAGAGACTAACCATGGGCATGCCCGAACTGCTGTCGTCTGAAACACTGCAACCCCAGATTGCCCACGCGGATCTGGTCGCGCAACTGACGGCGGTGCTGCCGCCGGAATCGCTGCTGCACGAGCGCGAGGACCTCAAGCCTTTCGAATGCGATGGCATGACCGCGTACCAGCGCGTGCCCCTGATGGTGGCGCTTCCCGAGAACGAAGAGCAGGTGCGCAGCGTGCTGCGAATCTGCCACAAGGGCCGCGTGCCGGTCGTGTTCCGCGGTGCCGGCACGGGACTTTCCGGCGGCGCCCTGCCCTATGAGCAGGGCCTGCTGCTGGTGATGGCGAAGTTGAAGCAGATCGTCCACATCGACCCCGTCGCACGCATGGCGCGCGTGCAGCCGGGCGTGCGCAACGCGGCCATTTCGGAGGCGACTGCGGTTTACGGCCTTTACTACGCACCCGATCCCTCCAGCCAGATCGCCTGTTCGATCGGCGGCAACGTCGCGGAAAATTCCGGCGGCGTGCATTGCCTGAAGTATGGCCTGACGGTCCACAACATTTTGCAACTGCGCCTGGTCACCGTCGAAGGCGAATTGCTCGAGATCGGCTCCGAGGGTTTGGATTCGCCGGGCTACGATCTGATGGCGCTGATCACCGGCTCCGAGGGCATGCTCGGCGTGGTGACCGAAGTCACGGTCAAGCTGTTGCCGAAACCGGAACAGGCCCAGGTCGTGCTCGCCGCATTCGACGACGTCGTCAAGGCCGGCGAGGCGGTTGCGGACATTATCGGCGCGGGCATCATCCCGGCAGGATTGGAGATGATGGACAAGAAGGCCACCGCGGCAGTCGAGCAGTTCGTGCATGCCGGTTATCCGTTGGACGCCGCGGCGATCCTGCTGTGCGAATCCGACGGCACTAACGAGGAAGTCGCCGACGAGATCGCGCGCGTCACGGAAGTCATGAAGAAGGCCGGCGCGACCGAGATCCGTACCTCGCGCGACGAAACCGAGCGGCTCAAGTTCTGGGCCGGGCGCAAGGCCGCCTTCCCCGCGGTGGGACGCATTCTGCCGGACTACTACTGCATGGACGGCACCATTCCGAAGAAGCAACTGCCCTACGTGCTCAGGCGCATCGACGAGATGTCAGGCCAATTCGATCTGCAATGCGCCAATGTTTTCCATGCCGGCGACGGCAACCTGCATCCGCTGATCATGTTCGATGCCGGCGAGGGCGACCAGAATGAGCGTGCAGAGGCTTTCGGCGCGGCCATCCTGG
>JANOGH010000536.1:0-3405 GCA_031414075.1 Betaproteobacteria bacterium
GCCACGGCAGGTTCATGGCCGCAATTCGGGGCGCATGCGCCGTGGCGTCTCTCCCCTGACCTGGGGAGAGAGTGTCAAACTACCGAGATGCACAGATTCACGCTCACGTTGATCCTGCTCGCAACCGTCCAATTCTTCATGTCGGGTATTGTGCTTGCGCAAGTCGAGACGGAACGCGTATTCCTGCTGGTGGCGAAGCCCGGCATGATGGATCCCATGTTCAGCAACACCGTCGTGCTGGCGGTGCGCCCGGATGATGGCGGTCCGATCGGCGTCATTCTCAACCGCCCGAGCACCGTCGAGTTGCGATCGCTGTATCCGGACCGCGCAGAAATCGCCAATCGGCGCGATCTCGTATTCCTCGGCGGACCGCTGGAGCCCGATGCGCTGCTGTTCGCCTTCCGGTCGTCCCGGAAACCGCCGCGAGGCCTGTTCGTCGCCGACGATATCTACCTCAGCGGTTTCAGCGAAGTCCTCGCGGAACTATTGAAGCATCCGGAATACGCCGGGCAACAGCGCTTCTTCACCGGATTTTCGGGGTGGTCTGCGGGCCAGCTCGAAAACGAGATCGCGCAAGGCGGCTGGTATGTGCTGCGTTTCGAAGCCAGGGCGGTCTTCGACATGAATCCGCTGACCTTGTACCGGGAACTGCTCGAGCGTGCAGCCGTTCCGCGCATGGAAGTAGCGCGCGGCATTGAATTGGCGCGCGCTGTCCCGCGCTGATTCTCCGGTCACGGCGCATTCCCGCCATGCTGCCCTCTCCGCGCTTTTTTCCGATGGGTGATCAGGCACTGATCGTCGAGTTCGGCGATCGCGTCGATCCCGCCCTCAGCGCGGAAATCGCCGCCGTGGCGCAACGGCTGCGTGAATCCCGTCCGATCGGGGTGCGCGATGTTGTTCCTGCCTACTCGACGCTGGCGCTGCACTACGATCCGACCGCGGTCGGCGCCGGCACGCTGCCGTATGAGGCGCTGGTCGCGACCATCGAGTCCTGGCTGAAGACACAAACCGCGGTGACGCCGCCGGCCAGCCGCCTCGTCGAGATTCCTGTCTGTTACGGAGGCGCCTTTGGCGAGGATCTGGAGGCACTCGCGCTCAAGCGCAATCTATCGGTCGAAGAAGTCATCGCGATTCACAGCGGCGCCGTTTATCACGTTCACATGCTCGGCTTCGTACCCGGGTTCGCCTATCTCGGCGGACTGGACGCGCGGCTTGCCACGCCACGGCGGGATATGCCGCGGCTGCATGTACCGGCCGGAAGCGTGGCGATCGGCGGCGCGCAGACCGGCGTCTATCCCCTGGACACGCCGGGCGGCTGGCACCTCATCGGCCGCACCCCGCTACACTTGTTCAAGCCCAATGCCATGCCGCCGAGCCTGCTCAACGCGGGCGATGCCGTGCGCTTCGTGTCGATCAGCGTGCAGGAATTCGCGGCGCGATCGAAGGCCGATGCATGAGTATCGCCGTCCTCAAACCCGGCATGCTGAGCACGCTGCAGGATAGCGGTCGATACGGTTTCCAGCACCTCGGCGTGCCGGTATCGGGCGCAATGGATTTATTCTCGCATCGCATCGCCAACATCCTCGCCGACAACAAGACGGACGAAGCCACACTCGAGATCACGCTGCGCGGCCCGCGCCTGCGCTTCGAACGCGATGCGCTGATCGCGTTGTGCGGCGCAGACTTTTCTCCGACCCTCGATGGCGTCGTCGCGCCCGAAGGAAAAGCCGTGCGCGTGCGGGCAGGCGCGGTGCTCGATTTCGGCGACAGTGTTGCCGGCTGCCGCGCCTATCTTGCCATCCACGGCGGGTTCGATGTGCCCGTGGTGATGGGCAGCCGCAGTACCTACGACAGCGCACGCATCGGCGGACTGGATGGCCGCGCGCTGCGACGGGGCGACGTGCTCTCGCCTGGCAGCGCGAAATCTTCTGCCTACCCCGGACTGGCGCGGACGCTTGCCGATTCGAAACGCAGCTTCGCCGCCCCGAAATGGGCGGTCAACCAGCACATCGAAAAGCTCGGGCGTTCCCTCCAGATCGTGCGCATCCTGGCCGGCCGCCACTGGGACGCATTTCCCAATGCGGCGCGAGATGCGCTGACCGCCCAGGAATTTCGCATCGCCTCCGATTCGAATCGCATGGGTTGCCGTCTCGAGGGTGCGGGCGTTGTCGCGGGCGGCGCAAACTTTGTTGCTGACGACGCCGGAGAAATCCTGTCGGAAGCCGTAACTTTCGGCACAATCCAGATTCCGCCCTCGGGCAAACCGATCGTGCTGATGGCGGACCGGCAGACCATTGGCGGCTATCCGAAGATCGCCGAAGTAGCGGCGGTCGATCTGCACCTGATGGCCCAATTGTGTCCCGGCAACCGGCTGCGTTTCGAGTTGATGTCGCTGGCGCAGGCGCAGGCGTTGTGGCTGCAGCGCGAACAGGAAATCATCACCATCCGCGAAGCCGTCGAAAAACATCTCACCGAATGAAAACACTGGATCTGAACTGCGACATGGGCGAAGGCTTCGGCGCCTGGAAAATGGGCGACGACGCGGCGCTGCTGGATCACGTGACTTCCGCCAGCATCGCCTGCGGTTTCCACGCCGGCGATCCCGGCACCATCCATCGCACGGTCGCACTCGCGTTGGAGAAAGGCGTGGCGGTCGGCGCGCATCCGTCGTTGCCGGATCTGCAGGGCTTTGGAAGGCGCCGCATGAACGTGTCGGCCGCAGAGACCTACGACATGGTCCTGTATCAGATCGGCGCGTTGGCGGGCTTCGCCACCGCCTGCGGAGGAAAACTGACGCACGTGAAACCGCACGGCGCGCTTTACAATATGGCGGCGAAGGACGGAGAACTCGCGCAGGCAATCGCCCAAGCAGTCAGGGATTTCGACGCGGACCTTGTGCTGTTCGGACTGGCGGGGAGCGAGTTGATTCGAGCCGGCACGCAAGCCGGGTTGAAGACCGCAAACGAGGTTTTTGCCGACCGCAGCTATCAGGCCGACGGCAGCCTGACGCCTCGCACGCAGCCGGATGCGATGATCCACGACGCGGAAACCGCCGTTGCCCAGGTCAGACGCATGCTCCGCGAAGGCCGCGTGCGCAGCCGGCAGGGCAGCGACGTGCCCGTGCAGCCCGATACCCTATGCATTCACGGCGATGCACCGGGCGCGGTAGAGTTCGCGCGACGCATCAGGCAGGCACTGGACGCCGACGGCGTCCGCGTCGCCGCTATTGCTGCCTGACAACAAGGTCAACACCCAACACGGAGGCACGGAGGACACAGAGGACACGGAGAAAACCGGGAGATAGGGAGTTGATTGCTACTGTACCGTAACGATTATGGGAAGAGCGTCAACACTGTTTCGGCGTTGTGTCGGCTGAACTACCTCCCACGACAATTTCTTTTCCTG
>JANOGH010000537.1:0-6973 GCA_031414075.1 Betaproteobacteria bacterium
CTGCAGCAGTTGGTCGCGATCGTGGCCGATATACTTGATCATCAGCGGATAGACGTCGCGGAACAGGCTCAGGCGATAGCGGGTCGAGATTTCCGGCGTCAGCGCATAGATCGGCACGCCGCAGTTGAGCCGCGAAATCCACAGCGCCGTCGAACCCGATTGCGTCAACGCGGCGATCGCCTTGACCTTCAGATGGTAAGCCGTGAACAGCGCTGCCATGGCGATGGACTGATCGACGCGCGTGAATACGCGATTCAGGAACTCCCGGTCGAGCGTGAAGTCGGCCGATTTCTCGGCTTCGAGACAGATGCGTGCCATCGACTCGACGGTTTCCACCGGAAATTTTCCGCTCGCCGTTTCCGCCGAGAGCATGACCGCATCGGTGCCATCGAGCACGGCATTCGCCACGTCGGATACTTCCGCCCGGGTCGGCACTGGACTCGTGATCATTGATTCCATCATCTGTGTGGCGGTGATCGTAAGCTTGTTGCGCTCGCGCGCCTTGCGGATCATGCGTTTCTGCAGCGCCGGCACCGCAGCGTCACCGACTTCCACGGCGAGGTCGCCGCGCGCGACCATGATGCCGTCGCAGGAATCGAGAATTTCGTCCATCGCCACGATGGCTTCGGTGCGCTCCATTTTGGCGATCAGCATCGAACGGCCGCCCGCGGCGCGCATCAGTTCCCTGGCCATGTACATATCGGCGCCGCTCTTGGGAAACGACACCGCGAGAAAATCGGCTTTTATGGTCACCGCGGTCTTGATATCGTCCATGTCCTTGGCGGTCAGCGCCGGAGCGGTCAGCCCGCCGCCGTGGCGGTTGATGCCTTTGTTATTCGACAGCACGCCGCCGACGCGAACCGCAGTCGTAATGCGGCTGCCATGTACCCGCTGCACGTCGAGCACCAGGCGGCCGTCGTCGAGCAGCAGCACGGCACCGGGAGCCACGTCGCCCGGCAGTTCCTTGTAGTCGAGGCCGACTCGATGTTGGTCGCCGATCGCGCAATCCGCATCCAGTGTGAACGTGTCGCCCTTGTTGAGCGTGATGCTGCCGCTTGCGAATTTGCCGATGCGGATTTTCGGTCCCTGCAGGTCGCACATGATGCCGACCGTGCGTTCCAGGGAACGGGCGACATCGCGCACCATCTCCGTGCGCGCGAGATGTTCCTCCCTGGTGCCGTGGGAGAAATTCAGGCGGACCACGTCGACCCCCCCCGCTATCATGCGCGTAAGAACATCGCGATCGCTGGAAGCCGGGCCGAGGGTTGCTACGATTTTCGTGCTTCTTTGCATGATTTCAATGTCCCTCGCCGTGGCGAGCGGCCCGCGCCTCGAGAATTTCGACGGCAGGCAGTTTCTTGCCTTCGAGAAATTCGAGGAAAGCGCCGCCTCCCGTCGAGATGTAGCCGACCTTGTTTTCGATTCCGTACTTGGCGATCGCGGCCACGGTATCACCACCGCCGGCGATCGAGAACGCCGGGGAGCCGGCAATAGCTTGCGCGATGGTCTTCGTGCCTGCGCCGAAACGATCAAATTCGAATACGCCGACCGGGCCGTTCCAGACAATGGTGCCGGCCTTGCCGATAATTGCCGCAAGGTGAGCGGCTGTTTTCGGCCCGATGTCCAGGATCATATCGTCAGGCGCGACTTCTTTCGCGTCTTTCACCGTTGCCTTGGCATCGACCGAAATTTCCTTCGCGCAAACCACATCGACCGGGATCGGCACGCCGCCCCCTTTGGCTTCGATGATGGTCATTATGTTCCTGGCTTCGCCGACAAGATCGGCCTCGGCCAACGATTTGCCGATCGACAGACCGCGGGCAAGCATGAACGTATTGGCGATACCGCCGCCGACGATCAGCTGGTCCACTTTTTTAGCCAGTTCGCCGAGGATGGTGAGTTTCGTGGATACCTTCGAACCGGCGACGATGGCGACCAGCGGGCGCTTGGGATCGCGCAAGGCCTTGCCCAGCGCGTCGAGTTCCGCGGCCAGGAGCGGCCCGGCACACGCGACCGGCGCGAATCTGGCGATGCCATGCGTCGTCGCCTCGGCACGGTGTGCGGTGCCGAACGCATCGTTCACGTAAACATCGCACAGCCCGGCCATTTTTCTGGCCAGCGCGTCGTCGTTTTTCTTTTCGCCCTTGTTGACGCGACAATTCTCCAGCAGCACGACCTGGCCGGGTTTGACGTCCACGCCGTCGACCCAGTTCGTTTTCAGCGGCACCGGCATGCCAAGCAGTTGGGACAGGCGCTGCGCGACGGGTGCCAACGAATCCCCGGGTTTGAATTCCCCTTCGGTGGGTCGACCCAGATGGGAAGTCACCATGACTGCGGCGCCCGCCGTGAGCGCATGGCGCAGCGCCGGAACGGATGCGCGAATACGGGTGTCATCGGTAATGTTGCCGGCATCGTCCTGCGGCACGTTCAGGTCCGCGCGAATGAACACGCGTTTCCCACGCAGGTCGAGATCGGTCATCCGCAGGAGAGTCATGGCATCAACTCAATCCGCACAAGTATTCAGGAACGCGAGAGGGCACAGAGAACAAGGCCCGGTCCTGCCGGCCTTCCCGTCTCTGTGCCCTCCGGCCGGGAGCGTTGCGAATTATTTCGCGTTCACCAACGCAACCGTGGTATCGAGCATGCGATTGCTGAAACCCCATTCGTTGTCGTACCAGGAACAGACCTTGACGAGGGTTCCTTCCGAAACCTTGGTCAGCGTCGAGTCGAACACCGACGACGCCGGGTTGTGGTTGAAGTCGACCGAGACCAGCGGATCCTTGTTGTATTCGAGAATACCCTTGAGTTCGGCTTCGGAAGCCTGCTTCACTGCATTGTTGACTTCTTCCACGGTGGTCGCCCGCCTGGCCAAGAAGCAAAGATCGACAATGGAGACATTGATGGTCGGAACGCGCATTGCAAAACCGTCCAGCTTGCCGTTCAACTCCGGAAGCACGAGACCCACTGCCGCGGCAGCCCCGGTCTTGGTTGGAATCATGGACATGGTCGCGGAACGCGCGCGGCGCAGGTCGGTGTGATACACATCGGTCAGCACTTGATCGTTGGTGTACGCGTGAATCGTGGTCATCAGCCCGTTGACCACACCGATGCGGTCATTCAACACCTTGACCAGGGGTGCCAGACAATTGGTGGTGCAACTGGCGTTCGAGATCACCGTGTGCGCGGCTTTCAGGGTACCGTGATTCACGCCGTAGACCACCGTGGCGTCGACGTCCTTGTCGCCGGGCGCGGAGAGGATGACTTTCTTCGCTCCGGCACTCAGGTGGGCGCCGGCCTTGGCCTTGCTGGTAAACAATCCGGTGCACTCGAGCACCACGTCCACCCCGAGGTCCTTCCACGGCAGCTCGACAGGATTGCGCTGCGCGAGGACTTTGATTTTGTCGCCGTTGATGACCAGATAGTCGCCGTCGACCGCTACGGTGCCGGGAAATTTCCCATGGGCGGTGTCGTATCTGGTCAGATGGGCATTGATTTTCGCGTCGCCGAGGTCGTTGATCGCGACGATCTGAATGTCATGCTTCTTGCCGTCTTCGTAGTGCGCCCGCAGGATATTGCGGCCGATGCGCCCGTAGCCGTTGATTGCGACACGAATCGCCATGTTGGAGGTGCCCCCGCTTTGGAAAAGGACGAATTTTACTTGTTTCCTTCGGGAAGTCACAGCAGCGGGCAGTCTTGCCCCGGTTTGATCCACGTCAAGTGGTTTGCCTTACAGTTGGGCGTAATCTATAGTCGCTCAGAGCAAGACAGGCGGGCGGGCGGGCCACCCGGTTCGGCGGATGCAGACTTGGACGGCGCGCCACCATAAATCAACAATGACCGGGAAGGAGAAGACACAAATGCGTAACCTCATGGGTGGGATCACGTTATCGGCGGTGGCTCTGGCATTCGGTATCACGTTTGCCAATCCAGCCGCTGCGGGCGAAGTCGAAGTGCTTCACTGGTGGACTTCCGGCGGCGAGGCCAAATCGGTCGCCGAGTTGAAGAAGATCCTCGAGAGCAAGGGCGACACGTGGAAGGACTTCGCCGTTGCCGGCGGCGGCGGGGAAACCGCCATGACCGTGCTCAAGTCCCGCGTCGTCTCAGGCAAGCCGCCGACGGCGGCGCAGGTGAAGGGGCCAGGCATCCAGGAATGGGCGAGCGAGGGCGTGCTGGCCAATCTCGATGACACCGCCAAAGCGGGCAACTGGGACACCCTGCTCCCGCCGGTGGTGGCCGAGATCATGAAATACAAAGGCCACTACGTCGCCGCGCCGGTCAACGTGCACCGGGTGAACTGGATGTGGGCCAATCCCGAAGTGTTCCAGAAGGCCGGCGCCAAGATTCCCACCACGTGGGACGAGTTTGCGGTCGCCGCCGACAAAATCCAGAAAGCCGGATTCATTGCTGTCGCGCACGGCGGTCAGCCCTGGCAGGACGCCACGCTGTTCGAAACCATCGCCCTGAGTGTCGGCGGCGCAGACTGGTACCGCAAGGCTTTTGTCGATCTGGATGCCAAGGCGTTGAACAGCCCGTCCATGGAAAAGTCGTTCTCCACCTTGCGCATGGTGCAGAAGTACATCGACAAGGACGCTGCCAACCGTGACTGGAACCTGGCCACCTCCATGATCATCAACGGCAAGGCTGCGATGCAGTTCATGGGCGATTGGGCCAAGGGGGAGTTCACTGCCGCGAAGAAATCGCCCGGCAAAGACTACATCTGCATGGCCGCACCCGGGAGCAACGGCGCCTACACCTTCAATATCGACAGCTTCATCATGTTCACTCAGAAAGACCCTGAGGCCAAGAAGGCCCAGGCCCATTTGGCAAGCGCCATCATGGACCTGCAGTTCCAGGAGGTGTTCAACCTCAACAAGGGCTCGATCCCGGTGCGCATGGGCATGGACCTGACCAAATTCGACCAGTGCGCCAAGGCCTCGGCCCTGGACTTCACTGCGGCGGTCAAGAGCGGGAAGCTGGTGCCGAGTTGGGCCCATGAGATGGCCATGCCGCCAGCCAACAAGGGCGCGATGTTCGACGTCGTCACCAACTTCATCAACACGCCGGGCATGGCGCCGGCCGCAGCCGCGGAGAAAATGGCAAGCGCCGGAAAGAAGTAGGCGCCCCCGGCCACTGTCGACAGCCGGGACGGCGAACACCGTCCCGGATCGAACGCTGAAATCCGACACGACGAGGCTCGCGTGAATCCTTCGCTTGCGGGAGTCAGCGCAGATCCCCACCCCGGCAGGGGTTGGCGGGATCGCATCGAGGCCGCACTGCCCCGGATCGTGCTGGGGCCGACGCTGCTTTGTGCGCTGCTGTTCATCTACGGCTTCATTCTCTGGACCGGCTGGCTGTCGTTCACCGAATCCAAGCTGCTGCCGCGCTACGAGTTCGCCGGACTGATCCAGTACGTCACGCTGTTCCAGAACGAACGCTGGTGGACCGCGCTCGGCAATCTCGGGGTGTTCGCCTCCCTCTTTATCGGCGTCTGCATGGTGACCGGCCTGCTGATGGCGATCCTGCTCGATCAACGCATTCGCGCGGAAGGTTTCCTGCGCGCGGTTTACCTGTATCCGATGGCGCTTTCGTTCATCGTCACCGGCACAGCCTGGCGCTGGATCCTCAATCCCGGCCTCGGCTTCCAGCACCTGATGCGGCAGCTGGGCTTCGAGACCTTCACTTTCGACTGGATCGTGACGCCCGGCATGTCGATCTACGCAGTGGTGATCGCCGGAGCCTGGCAGTCCACCGGATTCGTCATGGCTTTGTTCCTGGCGGGATTGCGCGGTGTCGACGATGCCATTATCAAGGCGGCCCAGGTGGACGGCGCCGGCCCGGTGCGCATCTACACCCGCATCATCATTCCATCGCTGCGGCCGGTTTTCTTCAGCGCCCTGATCATCCTCGCCCACATCGCCATCAAGAGCTTCGACCTGGTGATGGCGCTGACCGGCGGCGGACCCGGATTCTCCTCGGACCTGCCGGCGATCTTCATGTACACCTTCGCCTTCAATCGCAACCAGATCGGCTTGGGCGCCGCCAGCGCCATGATGATGCTGATGACGGTGGTCGCCGTGGTGGTGCCGATGATGTACTCCGAAGCGCGCAGGCACCAGCGTGGCTGACGTTCACCGCTCAGAGACCGCCGGATCGCACCTGCTCGGTCGCGTCGTCGTCTACACGCTGCTGATCCTGTTCGCCCTCTACTACCTGATGCCGCTGTTCGTGATGATCACGACTTCGCTCAAGACGCTGGACGACATTCGCGGCGGCAACCTCCTGGCGTTGCCGGCGGAAATCACCTTCGAGGCCTGGGCCAAGGCGTGGTTGAGCGCCTGCACCGGGGTCGATTGCGACGGGCTGAAAAGGAACTTCTGGAATTCGGTGAGTTTCGTCGTGCCGGCGGTGCTTATCTCGACGCTGATCGGCGCCCTCAACGGTTACGTTCTCACCCTGTGGCGCTTCCGCGGCAGCGACCTGCTGTTCACCCTGTTGTTGCTCGGCTGTTTCATTCCGTTCCAGGTGGTGCTGTTGCCGATGGCGCAGACGCTCGGTTACCTGGGCATCGCCAATTCGACCGCCGGCCTGATCTTCGTGCACGTGGTTTACGGCCTGGCGTTCACCACGCTGTTCTTCCGTAATTTCTACGTCACGATTCCGGACGAGATGATCAAGGCTGCCCGCATCGACGGCGCCGGGTTTTTCCGCATTTTCTGGCGCATCATCCTGCCGCTGTCGCCACCGATCCTCGTGGTCTGCATCATCTGGCAGTTCACCCAGATCTGGAACGATTTCCTGTTCGGGGTGGTGTTCTCCTCGGGGGAGCGGCAACCGATCACGGTCGCGCTCAACAACCTGGTGAACACCTCGACCGGCGTCAAGGAATACAACGTCGACATGGCGGCGGCCATCATCGCCGGCCTGCCGACGCTGTTCGTCTACGTGGTGGCCGGAAAGTACTTCGTGCGCGGCC
>JANOGH010000538.1:0-2162 GCA_031414075.1 Betaproteobacteria bacterium
ACCAATGTCGGCGCTGCCGCGTTGTTGCTGGACGGCAGGAGTGGCGTGGTGGCAAATGATTACCTGGCCGATCTGGTGGTGGTAGCCGGTGAGCCGCACAACGATGTGCGACTGCTGCAGTCGCCCGGCAACATCAAGCTCGTCATGAAGGACGGTTGCATTGTCAAAAATCTTTTCAACACCATGCATTGACGGGAGACGTACCGATGCTTCAGACCACGACCCTTGCCCTGGAAGACGCCAAGCGCGTCGCCGCTGCCGCGCGAGCCGAAGCCGAAAAGAACGGATGGGCGGTGGTCATCGCCGTCCTCGATGACGGCGGCCACCTGATGTATCTCGAGCGCATGGACGGGACACAGAAAGCTTCCAGCAGAATCGCCGAGGAGAAGGGACGCACCGCGATTCTGTTCAAGCGGCCAACCAAAGCCATCGAAGACAATGTTCTCGAAGGGCGCACCGCGATGTTGGCCCTCCCCGGCGCGGTACCGCTGGAAGGGGGCGTTCCGCTGCTCAAGGATGGCCGGATTGTCTGCGCGATCGGCGTATCGGGTGTGCAGTCGTTTAAGGACGGCATCATTGCGCGAGCAGGCGTCGCCGCATTGTGAGGAATGACTCTTCCCTCACCCCCAACCCCTCTAAACGGGTACTCCGGGCTGCGCCAGGGTATCCCGGAGGGAGAGAGGGGCCTGATACCCTCGCCCTCCGGGAGAGGGTGCCGCGTAGCGGCGGGTGAGGGCAGCACTCACACAAGTGCCGTCACTCGGTTAAGTAAACCTCAATAGTTACCGCCCCATCACCTCGCCGAATCGGACCCACTGCCCGCCGTCGAATCGCATGAGCTGCAACTGCTTGATCGGGTCGTAGTCGGTTGCACTGGTGTTGATCCGCACGCCGGGCAGCAGCATGGGGAGTTCCATATCCTGCAGATTCGCCGCCTGTTTCATCACGTTTTCGCGCGTAAGCTCGTCGCCGCACTGCTTCAGCACATGCATCAGCAATTGCGCGTTGGTATAGGCATACACGTTGTAGATCTCGGCCACGTCACCGTCCGGATAATAGCGTTTCATCCAGGCCAGCCAGTCCAGCGTCGCGGCGTCCGCTTTCCATTGCGGGTCGGTGGGGTCTTTGACATAGGCCGATGAGATCACGCCTGCCGATTTCTGCAGACCGGCGGGCTGCAGCACCGCGGAAACCGAAGTGGCGCTGTAGGGAATAAAGTAAAGCGGTTTCCAGCCGATGTCGTAGGCCTTGCGTAGTGCCTGGGCGGAGAATTTCGGCGAGGTGAAGCTGAAGAACGTATCGGCACCGGACCCCTTCAATGTGGCGATCTGCGAATCCACCGATGGATCAGTGGACTCATACGACGCTTCCGCGACGATCATGCGCTGCGCTTTGTCGCCGAGATGATCTCTCAGGGCCTTGACATAATCCTTGCCGAAGTCGTCGTTCTGGTAGAGCACGCCGATTTTCGCGTCGGGCCGATTCTTCAGCAGATAGCGAACGTAGCCTGTCGTGCCGGTCTTCTGGCTGGGCAGAAATGCCATCGTCCACGGAAAGTTACGCGGATCGCCCCATTTCATTCCGGTCGCGGCAATGAAAAGCTGCGGCACTTTTCTGGCATTCAGATACTTCATTGCAGCCGTGTTTGGCGGCGTGCCGAAGGAACTGAACAGCAGCAGCACTTCGTCGGACTCCACCAGCTTGCGTGTTTGTTCGATGGTCTTGGGCGGACTGTAGCCGTCGTCCAGCGAGAGCAATTTGATCTTGCGACCGTTTACACCGCCCTTCGAATTGACCATCTCGAAATAGGCTGCCTGGGCCCTGCCGATCGTAGCGAACGCGGATAACGGCCCGCTGTAAGGCATGGTCTGGCCGATCTTGATCTCGGTGTCGGTTACACCCGGTCCGTAATTCTTCTCCGCGTGACCGCTAAGCGGTAGCGCAGCCAACGCGGTCAACACCACAAACGCCCGGAAACGACGCGACATGACCCTCCCCCTTTCGATGGTCCGGCATCAGCGCCGGCAAGGCCCCCGATGTCCGGATGGCCGCGCCGCGGTGCTAGTGTAGTACTTCATCCTGCTTGGAACTTATGCGTCTCTGTAGCCGAAAAAACTCCTTCCCTCGCGTGCGGGGGAAGGCGGGGATGGGGGCATGTTTAG
>JANOGH010000539.1:0-3220 GCA_031414075.1 Betaproteobacteria bacterium
TCCTCGAGGAAGTTGATACAGCGCAGCAGCGTGGTCTTGCCCGAACCGCTCGGGCCGATGACCACGACGACTTCGCCGCGGGCAATTACCAGATCCACACCGCGCATGATTTCCGCGGTGCCGAAACGCTTGGCCAATCCCTGCAGCACGACCAGTTGACCGTTCGCCGGTGTGGTGTCAGCCATGGGCAAACTTTCGTTCCAGGCGGCGGCCCATGCCGGAGAGCGTGAAGTTGATCGCGAAGTACAGCGCCGCCGCCACGGCGTAGAACAGCAGCGCCTCGCGCGTGCGGCCGACGATCTGCTGGATCGCCATGGTGAGATCCACCACGCTGACCAGCGAAACCAGCGAGGAAGACTTCACGATTTCCACTGCGGTGTTGACCCAGGCCGGCAGAATGCGACCCAGTGCTTGCGGAAAAATTACATGGCGCAGGCGCTGGACGAAAGTCAGACCGATGCCTTTGCCCGCATCCGTCTGTCCGCGCGGGATCGAATCGACGCCGCCGCGAATGATCTCCGACATGTGGGCGCCGCAGAACAGGCTCAGCGCCAGGATGCCGGCGACGATGGCCGAGACCTGCACGCCGAGCGCGGGCAAGCCATAAAAGATCGCGAATATCAGCACCAGCTGGGGAATGCCCCTGGACACGTCGACATAGACGCGGACGAACCAACGCAGGGGTTTTGCGCCGTACAGCAGCGACAGGCCGCCACCGATGCCGAGCAGCGTGCCCAGCAGCAGAACAGCAATCGAGACCATCATCGTGACCAGGAGGCCGCGCAGGATCAGCGGGGCGCTGGCAAGGATCAACTCGATCATTGGATGATCGCAATACGGCGTTCGACCCGCCGCAGCATTGCGGCGATGGCGTAACACGCGGCGAGGTACAGCAGACCGACCATGAGGTAGACCTCGATCACCCGCCAGGTATTGACGTTGATGCGGATCGCGCCATAAGTGAGTTCCGGGACCGCGATCGCCGAGGCCACCGACGTGTCCTTGAACAGGGAAATGAAGGTGTTGCCCAGCGCAGGCAGCGCGACGCGTAACATCAGCGGCAGCGTGACGTGTCGCACGACCTGGAGCCGCGTCATGCCGATGGCGCGGGCGGCCTCGATCTGGCCTTTGCCAACTGCTTCAATGCCGGCGCGGAAAACCTCCGTCAAATAAGCGCCCGAGTAAAGCGCCAGAGAAAGGACGAATGACCAGAGATTGTCGAACAGACTGACGCCAAGCAGGGGTAGTCCGAAGTAGACGAAATAGATGATCAGCAGCAGCGGGATGTTGCGCACCAGCTCGACATAGGCGGTGACCAGTAAGCGCAACGGGCGCGTCCCGTGCGTGCGTCCGAACGCCGCGGCGAGCCCGATCAGGCTGCCGACGGCCAGCGACAGCAGGGCGATGCCCAAGCCGAGGCCCAGCCCTTTCAGCAGCAGATCGAAATTGTCGAAGACCGGGCGCCAGCTGAACTGGTACAAGATCAAAGTCCTTTCACCACAGAGGCGCAGAAAACACGGAGGAAAGGCAAAAGCTGGAATTAGCGCACGGTGTTGCGGTTGTCAGTCGTGATTCAAGACATGCTGGAACCACGCAGCACCCTAACATCGTTCATTCGCGTAACGGCCGTTTTCCTCTGTGTCCTCTGTGCCTCTGTGGTGGCTTTGTAGTGGATCAATATCGAACGCCGAATTCGACCGGAAAGCCCACCGGCGGCGGCGCCAGCTTTACGCCGAAGAATTTTTCGAATCCGGCCGCGTAAGTGTCGAACTCGACGCCGGTCATGCTCTCGTGAAGGACGGTATTGACGAAGTTCAGCCACACCGGATCCCCTTGCCGCACCGCTGCCGCATAAGTCTGCGGCGACCAGCCGTAGTTGCCCGATTTGTATTTGTCGGGGCTCTGACGGACCAGCCAGCGCACCGTCGAATCGTCGATCGCCGCCGCTTCAACCCGGCTCGAGTCGAGCGCGAGCACGGCATTCGCCACGGAATCGAATTGCATGACTTCCGCCTGCGGGATTGCCGTGCGCACCAGGGCCTCGGCATAGACGTTCTGCAGGACGGAGACTTTGACTTTCCGTCCGGCTTTTGCGAGGTCGAGCGCGCCGGCGTGCGGGCTGTTCCTGCGCAACAGTGTGCCGACGCCTTCGCGATAGTAGGGGATCGAGAAATCCACCAGCTGGGCACGCTGGGCGGTGACGGTCATGAACTGGAACACGGCGTCGACCTGGCCGGTCTGCAGGTTGGGAACCCGCGCATCGGACGCCTGGCGTACGAACTGCACCTTGCCCGGATCGTCGAACAGCCCTTTGGCCAGCAGGCGGGCCAGCTCAATGTCGAAGCCCTGCAGATCGCCTTTCTCGTCCTCGAAATGCCAGGGCGGATTGGTGCTGCCGGTGCCGACGATCACCGTGCCCCGTTTCAGGACTTCGTTGAGCTTGCTCGATCCCGGCCCGGACCCTGTGCCGGAACTGCTGCAACCCGCAGCTGTGACCACCGCCACACCCGCGCCCAGCCCGAGTGCGGACGATTTCAGGAATCCGCGCCGCGATGTCTGCTCCGCCATTACGCCTCCCCATTGTATTTGCAGAAATGACGCCGTCCTCCGACCAGGAGGTTTGCGGATTTATAGACGACTTCGGGTTGGATTGCCAGCGCTCATGTTGACCTATGTCAATGGCCGCCCCGCTCCAATTGCTAACTTGGCACAATCGTCCGTAACGCTCGGACGCGGAGGGCGTATGACAACACCACTGGTCATTGAAAAGGCCCGATCGAAATACGGGAACCCGAATCTCGGGCGTTACGAAGAGGCGTACGCTTCGTTCTCCTGGCTGAAGGCGCGCAGCCTGCTCGATGGATTGCCTGCGGGCGGGCTGAATATTGCGCACGAGGCAGTGGATCGTCACGCCCTGGGCACCACAACCGACAAACTGGCGATTCGTTGGCTCGGCAGAAATGGCGAGACCCGCGATTTCAGTTATCGGCAGCTGCGCGAACTCAGCAATCGGTTCGCAAACGTGTTGCATCAGCTCGGCGTCGCCAAGAGCGAGCGGGTGTTCGTGCTGGCGGGCCGCATTCCCGAGTTGTATGTCGCCGTACTCGGCGCGCTCAAGGCGCGCTGTGTCGTTTGTCCCTTGTTCTCGGCATTCGGACCGGAACCGATCGAAACGCGCATGCGCATCGGCGACGCGAAGGTCCTGGTTACCACGGCGTCG
>JANOGH010000540.1:0-2317 GCA_031414075.1 Betaproteobacteria bacterium
CATGTTCCTCAATCTGTTGCCAATCCTGCCGCTTGACGGCGGCCGCATTCTCGCCAGCCTGCTGCCCAATCGCATGGCTTGGCAGTATTCAAGGCTCGAGCCCTGGGGGCTGCCGCTGTTGCTGGTGTTGCTGGTGACCAACATGCTCGATGCCGTGCTCAATCCCCTGGTCGATTATTCGGCCTCGCTGATCCGGGCGTTTGTGCTGCTGTAGGCAGCCACGCTGAAGCAGACTTTGAGAAGGCGCGACTAACGCATGTACGAACCACGAGTCCTGTCCGGCATGCGCCCCACCGGGGCGCTGCATCTGGGCCACTATCATGGCGTTCTGAAGAATTGGGCGCGGATGCAGGCGGAGTATCCGTGCCTTTTTTTCGTTGCCGACTGGCATGCGCTCACCACCAACTACGACGATCCTGCCTCGATCGAACAAAACACCTGGGACATGGTGGTCGACTGGCTTGCCGCCGGCATCGATCCGGCGCAGGCCACACTGTTTATCCAGTCGCATGTCCCGGAACACGCCGAACTGCACCTGCTGCTGTCGATGATCACGCCGCTGGGCTGGCTGGAACGCGTGCCGACCTACAAGGATCAGCAGGAAAAGCTGATGCACAAGGATCTGTCCACCTACGGATTCCTAGGCTATCCGCTGCTGCAATCGGCCGACATCCTGATTTATCGAGCCAGCATGGTGCCGGTTGGTGAGGATCAGGTGCCGCATGTCGAATTCACCCGCGAAGTGGCGCGCCGATTCAACCATTTGTACGGACGCGAGCCCGGGTTTGAGGACAAGGCCAAGACCGCGGTCAAGAAGATGGGCAGCAAGAAAGCCCGCCTGTTCAATGAACTGCGCACGCGATTCCTGGAGCAGGGCGACGTCGAGGCGCTCGGGTCGGCGCGCGCGTTGCTGGAAGGCACGCAAAATCTGCCGCGCGGGGACCGCGAGCGCCTGTTCGGTTGGCTGGAGGGTAGCGGGAAGAAAATCCTCGTCGAACCCGAGGCAAGGCTGACCGAGTCCGCGCGGCTGCCCGGCCTGGACGGGCAGAAGATGTCCAAGTCCTACGGCAACGATATCGCGTTGCGCGAGGACACCGATTCGGTGACCAAGAAGATCCGCACAATGCCCACTGATCCCGCGCGCGTAAAGCGCACGGATCCGGGCAACCCGGAGCATTGCCCTGTGTGGCAGCTGCATCTGGTGTACTCGGACGACGCGCGCAGGCAGTGGGTGCAAAATGGCTGCACCACCGCGGGGATCGGGTGTCTCGAATGCAAGCAGCCGGTCATAGACGCCGTGCTCGTGGAGCAGGCGCCGATGCGCGAGCGGGCGCAGGCCTACCTCGATGACCCGACGCTGGTGAAAAATATCATCGCCGACGGTTGCGAGAAGGCCGGCAAGCTCGCCGCCGAGACGATGCGCGAGGTGCGCGAGGCGATGGGCCTCGCCGGATCGTGATGTTGCGGTGCCTGACGCGCTTGAGGACGCAACGATGAGCGAGTCGCTGGTGGACAAGCTGGCGCCCTCGCCAGTTGCGCGCATTTACGGCGAAGATCTCGTGCAGCTGCCAGCGGATCTCTATATTCCGCCGGACGCGCTGGAAGTTTTCCTGGATGCGTTCGAGGGCCCGCTGGACCTGCTTTTGTACCTCATTCGCAAGCAGAATCTGGATATTCTGGACATCGCGATGGCGCCCCTCACGCGCCAGTATCTTGAATATGTCGAGGTAGCGCGTTCGCGCAACCTGGAACTCGCCGCGGACTATCTGGTGATGGCGGCCATGCTGATCGAGATCAAATCGCGCATGCTGCTGCCGCGGCCGCCCTCTGCGGCGCAAGACGAGGAAGATCCGCGCGCGGAACTGGTGCGGCGCCTCATCGAGTACGAGCAGATGAAGAAGGCCGCTCGGCTCCTCGACGACATGCCGCACGTGGGGCGCGATGTGCTCGCGGTCTCAGTATGGATCGAAAAGACCGCGCTTGAACGAATCCCGGAAGTTAACGCCCAGGATCTGGCGGAAGCCTGGCGGTCCCTGCTCAATCGCGCACGTTTGTCGGCACATCATCACGTCACTCGCGAGCAATTGTCAGTGCGCGAGCATATGAGCCTGATCCTGCGCAAGCTGGGTGAGGCTCGGGTGCTCGAATTTGCTGAGCTGTTCGACGCCGCGCATGGCGTGCCGGTGCTGGTGGTGACGTTTATTGCGTTGCTCGAATTGGTCCGCGAATCTCTGGTCGAGATTTCACAGGCGGAATGCTTTGCGCCAATTTACGTAAAATCCGCTCATGCTCAACCCCACTGAAGCCAAGCGAATTA
>JANOGH010000541.1:0-2228 GCA_031414075.1 Betaproteobacteria bacterium
CTCCTTCTTTTTTGTTCTTCCTCTGCGTCCTCTGCGTCCTCTGCGGTGAGCGTGGTGTTTGAAATCTGTATCTAATGCGAACACCCGCGGAACATCGAAAGGGCATCGCCCTGATGGTCGGGGCCACGCTTTGCTGGGCCACGGCGGGCGTCCTCGTGCGCAACATGGAGGTCACCGACGGCTGGAAAATCGCTTTCTGGCGATCGCTCTTCATGAGCACATTCCTGCTTGTCGTGTTGTCCGTCCAGCACGGCTCGCGACTGCCGCAACGTGTTCATGCCATGGGCTGGCCGGGGGTAGTGTCCGGATTGCTGTTCGCGGGGATGATGATCAGCTTTATCCTCGCCCTGTCGCTAACCACCGTCGCCAACACGCTGGTGGTCGGCAGCATTTCGCCGTTCGTGGCCGCCCTCTGCGGGCGCCTTTTCCTCGGCGAGAATGTCGCGCCGCGCACGTGGTTCGCTATGATCGCGGCAATGGGGGGCATCACGATGATGTTTTTCGACGGGCTGAGCAGCGGCGGATGGGCGGGCAACCTGATCGCGTTGTGCATCCCCCTTGGCTTCGGCGCCAACGTCGTAATCCTGCGAAAATATCGCGCCGCCGTCGACATGATGCCCTCGGTCCTGCTCGCCGGCCTCTTCTCGATGCTGTTCGCGTTCCCGTTCGCCTTGCCGTTGTCGGTAAGCGCGGGCGATCTCGCCCTGCTGTCCATCATGGGCATCGTCCAGCTTGGCGTGGGCCTGTTGCTGATGATGGTTGCGGTACGCTACCTCGCCTCGGCGGAGATAGGCCTGTTGTCGATCCTCGAAATCCTGTTCGGCACGCTGTCGGTCTGGGTTCTGATCGGCGAACGGCCGAGCCAGGCCGCGCTGATCGGCGGCGGCATCGTGGTGGCGGCGCTGGTCGCGAACCAGATCGCCGGCCTGCGGCAGGCGCCGCCTGCTGCCGGTTAAGTACAATTGAACCACGGAGGAGAGCATGAATCTGACCGAACGACTGGAAAAGTGCTACGCCGCCGCAGTGCATGATGTGCTGCGGTCAATGGGCCACGCGCAATGCGTGCTGCCGCATACCATCAAGCCGCTCGACCCGACGAAGAAGCTCGCGGGCGAGATCTATACCATCAGCGGTTATATCGACCAGACCCGCGATGCGCACGACACGCTCGTGCAATGGACCGGCCTGCTGTCGAAGGCGCCGCCGGGCAAGGTGATCGTGTGCCAGCCAAACACCCACAGGGTCGCGCTGATGGGCGAGCTGTCCGCCGAGACGCTGCAGCTCAAGGGCGTGCGCGGCTATGTCGTGGATGGCGGCTGCCGCGACACCGACTTCATCCTGAAACTGGGTTTCCCGGTGTTCTGCAGCTTCAACACCCCGGCAGACATCGTCGGCCGCTGGGTCCCGGATCGCTTCGGTCAACCGGTTACAATCGGCGAAGTCACGATCAGTACCGGAGACTGGCTGCTCGCCGATCGCGACGGTGTGGTCATCATCCCCGGTAAGATCGCGGAGCAAGTGGTAAGCAAAACGGAAGAAGTGCTGCTGACCGAAAACACGGTGCGCAGCGCCATTCTGGGTGGCATGGACCCGCAGGAAGCGTATTTGAAGTTCGGGAAGTTCTAGCTATCCGGCGTCGCCGGCGACCGCTTGCTGCGATACCGCGGCGGTATGAAATTGGGCGGGGTCACCACTAAGGAAGCTCTGAAAATGCCCTGATTTGTCATTCCCGCGAAAGCGGGAAGCCATGTTTTTTAGAGAAAACTGGTTCCCCGCTTTCGCGGGGAAGACACATGTTCAGAGATTCCTTAACGGGTATCAAGCAAGCAAAGGGGTTTGCAGATGATGCGCAGTTATATCGAATTTATCCTGCGGTTCCGCTGGCCGGTCGTGATCCTGGTCGCGATTGCCACGGTGTTTCTGTCCATGAAGGGCGGAGACCTGACGGTGATCATCGACCCGAACAACATTGTTCCCCGGTCCCACCCGTTCATCGCCACGACGCTGAAAGTCGAGGAGGTGTTCGGCTCGCGCTATGTGGCGGTTATCGGCATCACACCCAGGCAGGGCGATGTGTTCCAGCCCAAGGTGATGGAAAAGGTGCTGCGCATCACGAACAAACTGCGCGAAACACCGCGCGTCGTAAAGACCAACTTGTTGTCGATCGCGGCGCGCCGCGCGAAGGATATCCGCGGCACGAAGGACGGCATGGAGGTCAAGCAGATGAT
>JANOGH010000542.1:0-2661 GCA_031414075.1 Betaproteobacteria bacterium
CCGATGCACCGTCCTTTGTATCTTGCCGTCTTCGTCTTCCTTTGCGCATCCTTTGCGCCTTCGCGCCTAAAAGGGTACTCCGACGTGCTACGCACGTAGGGTATTTGCGGTGAGGTTGGGGTTTAGTCATTACATCACTCAAGTTTGGTTCCTGCTTGGGGAATCTTGCTGGGGAATGTCAGTGCGTGACCCGGAGGCTGTCACAGACCGCGCCGATGATCAATGCCATCGAGCGCGAGCCGGGATCGACATGGCCGAGCGCGCGTGCCCCGAGATAAGAGGCGCGCCCCTTGATTGCATCCATCTGCGCGGTGGCCGTGGCGGCGTCGAGTGCGCATTGACGCACGCGGGCAAGCAGATCTTTGCCGCCCGATTCGCCGGCGTTATCGAGCAGGCGCCGCACCGGGTCGAGCACGTCGAGCAGGGTTTTCTGCCCGACCTCTGCTTTGCCCAGGCGGGTGAGGGCGGTGATGCTCGTGCCCAGTGCGCGTGCCAAGTCGGCGGGACCCGGTGCGGGCGGCAAGTCCTTCGCCAGCGTTACCAGCAAGGTGCCGAACACCGGCCCGGACGAGCCACCGATCGTGCTCATGCAGGTCATGCCCATGGTCTTGAGGGCGTCGTTGAGCGACTTGGCTTCGAGTTCCGGCAACCTGGCCTGGATCGCCAGAGCGCCGCGCTTCATGTTCAACCCGTGGTCGCCGTCGCCGATGGCCTGATCGAGCGCGGTAAGTTCGTCGGCGTGATCGATCAGGGTCTGGGTGGCGGCGCGGATGAAGACGGCGTGCGGCATGATGAAGATCCAATCGATCAGGTTCCGATGCGTTGACCTGCATTTGGAATGGCAGATCACCTGCTGACGAGGTGACTTGTTTCGGGCACATCCGAGCGTAACGCCGGGTCACCCGAGGGTCAAGGCATCGGCAACGACGAGAACTTGGTGCTGGTATCGCGGCTGGACAATCTCGGCAGTTGATCCCGGTTTCATCCTGACGATCCTGTTCATCCTGTCAAATCATGAAATGCAGGAGAGCAGGACAGGATTAACAGGATGGACAGGATGAAACCCGGGATCAGCAGATTGTTCCTTCATTTCCGCTCGACTCTGCTACCTCCTGCTCAAATGTCCGAAGCCCGCAGCGCAGTCGAGCAAAAGGTCGTAGCGGCGCAAGCCAGCGTCGCGATGCGCTTCAGTGTCATGATGTTCCACCCCGCATATTTTGATTTCGTCTTTCGTTCCCGGAAGGGATGCCGTATTTGGTGAAGCCTCACTCGAGCGGCGCCGGTGGCGCGACCGAGACGCCGCGAACGCCGTATTCGGCGATCAATCGCGCCACCAGACCCGATGCTTTTGTGTCTTCCACGAATTCGCGCAGATATTTCGCGCCGGCATCGCGCCCATGGGGCATGCCGATCGACTGCTTGACAGAGGTGCTCTGGCCTTCCAGCACACGCGATCCGGGGAGCTTATCGGCGTCGGTCACGAGCCGCGGCTTGAGCCCGGCCAGGGCTTCGAACTTCTCCTTGACGAAGAGCTGGTACGACCCTTCGATGCCCTCTGCGCGCACGAGCTGCGCATGCTTGAGGTTGCGGGTGAGAAAGAGATCGTAAGCGCTCTTCTCCGCCACGGCGACGCGCACGCCTTCGCGGTCCACGTCGGCGATCGTACGGATCGGCGACCCCGCGGGAACGAGAAAGGTGACGGGAATCTCCAGATAAGCGGCCGTAAAGACAATCTCGCTTGCGCGTTGAGGCTCGTTGCCGAGGAATGCCACGTCCCATACCCCGGCCTTTCCCGCGTCGGCCAGTTTTCCGGCGGCGTCGAACACGACGAACTCGACGGGCACGCCGAGCCGTCGACCCAGTTCGCGTCCTAGATCGGGCGCGACGCCGCGGGGCTCGGTGCCTGGCACATAGTTGGTCACCAGCAGAAAATTCCCGGTGTTGATGCCGATGCGCAGCCTGGCCGTTGGGGCCAGTTCGGAACGCGCTGAAGAAGAGACGGGGTGCGTCATCGCGCAGGACGTTATCACGAAGACGGCGAAGGATGCCAATGCCAGTTGGTGCATTTTCATCCTTTGACCGCGCCGGCTGTCAGGCCCGCAATCAGATACTTCTGCGCTACGTTGAACATGACCACGGCAGGCAAGATCGTAAGCGTCACAAAGGCCAGCACCAGTTGCCAGTGCGTAGAGCATTCCGAATAGCAGGCTATCATGCCGAGCGGCAGGTGATTTTGCCGAAAGATCTCGCGCCTGGCAAACCGGACCGAATGGAGAGAGGAAAGCAATGCGCGAAGCACTGATCGTCTGGGGCGGCTGGAGCGGCCACGAACCGGAGCGCTGCGCCGGCATTGTCGCGGGAATGCTGGAGGAGGAGGGCTTCCGGGTCCACGTCGACAATACGACCGCCGCCTTCGCTGCTGCGGGGCTCGCCAGCATGAGTCTCATCGTGCCGATCGTCACCATGGCGAAGATCGAGAAGAAGGAACTCGAAAACCTGACCAGCGCCGTGCGCAGTGGCGTCGGATTGGCCGGTTTCCACGGCGGCATGGGTGATGCGTTTCGCGAGGCGGTCGACTATCAGTTCATGTGCGGCGGCCAGTGGGTCGCGCACCCGGGCAACATCATCGATTACCGTGTCAACATCCTGCGCCGCGACGAC
>JANOGH010000543.1:0-2070 GCA_031414075.1 Betaproteobacteria bacterium
AGCGGGCGCGCATCTCGGGCTATGGCGCGGCGTTTTGCCTCGCCTGTCTGGCGCTCAGCATGCTAGCCACCCGCGCCCGCCAGAGCCGCCGCCGGAGGGGGTAAATGGGGACGGTTGCAACAAAGCGAGCATTCTCCATCAACTACGCAACTTACTGAAAGCCTTGCCGATAAAGTCGGCATGCCCCGCTATGCGCGTCTGCACGCCCCCGGCGCCCTGGTCCATGTCGTCGGCCGCTTCGTGAACCGCGCCTTCCTGCTTGCAGGCCCGGCGGAGCGCGCGGTCGTCCTTTCGCGCCTGCCCCTGGCGCTCGCTCGCAGCGACTGGACCCTCCTAGGCTCAATGCCGTTCGGTTAGCGCGTAGCTCCGTCGCTGCCAAAGGCATCGAGCGGTTACCTTCGCTTTCGCGGATAATTGCTCATCTTGATCTTCACCGCCCTGGGGTAGCTGCGTTCGGATCGACGCGGCGGCAGAATCAGCGTCGTGAGCGCGGCGCGCAGGTTGCGCAGGTGCTTGGGAATCGCACCCGGTGAGGCGATAGCGCACCAGAGCCACTCATCGCAGATGAGACGAAGGGCCGCAACGAAGCTGATCCGGACGGGCTCAACGCCCGCTTCGTCGGCTGCCCGCTCCATCTCCAGACGAATGAGGTTGTAGGCCAGCAAGAGGCCCCACAGCTCTTGCTCGACCCCTGCTGGGCTTTTGCTGCGAATGGCCTCTTCGCGATCCAGCATCTCGGTCTTGATCTCGTCGTATCCCAACTCCAGTTCCCAGCGCTCGTGATACAGGGCGGCGATCTCGGTGGCTGGAAATGCCTCAGGGGAAAGGAGCGAGGTCAGGACCGTCTCCGGACGAAACCCTTTGCGCTGGTACGCGATGGCCCGCATGACCCAAGTGCGGGGCAGGCTGGGGTCCTTCCTGCGAGCCTCGCTGGAGACGTTCATCTCGACCAGGACATCTTTTTTGCCCAGGCGCCGCAGGACGCGCCATCTCAGATTCTTCTTGGCGCGGATGAGCCAGTGGCGATTCTGACCATCGCGAACAAGCGGGATGAGGATCTTGGCAGAGAAGAAGAGCCTGTCGACAACGGTCAGCGAGTCGTTGGGCACCGCAGGCCAGAGTTCCGCCGCGTAGGCCATCTCGCTCGTCGCATAAGGACCGAAGGCGACCGACGCCAGCAAGTGGGAGCGGAGCGCCATCAGGCCGACCAGCCGCACCAACGGGTAGGCGCTGTCGCCGCGGACGCTGTGAGAGTAGCCGAAGAACTGCGCGTTGGCAGCCGAGTCGGGAACCCGCAAGGTCGTGCCGTCTGCACCATAGAGCGAAAGGCCGCGCCAGGCGTGCTGACGAGCACTGGTGTGAGCCCAGTGGTCAGCAGAGATGCAAAAGAGCCACTCCATGGGCTCGGCACGGAGGCGGGCTCGCGCCTCGGCAACGGTGCTGGGTGCGATGGAGGGCGAAGCGCCGGGCAACGCAAGGTCCAGCTTGGTGACGACGTCATGGATCGAACGATTGCGGAACAGCGCCATAGCGATGACCAACCAAATGACCTGCTGGGCAGGCAGCCGGCGAGTGCGCAAAGAGGCGGTCCCCGTGGCATGGAGCGCATTGAGGACCCACTCTGGGTCGATATTGCGGCGGAGGTCTTCGAACTTCTCGGGGGTGATCTCAGCGACAAGACGGAGGGACTCAGAAAGACGCATGGCCGACCTCTCAAACGAGATCGCCGCATGATGATCGTCAGCAGGCAGAGAGCAAGGCTCTTCTCAGTGAATTCAGAAACATGAATCAGATCGATCGGTTAGGGCTTAACCGATCGGCATTGCTCCTAGGCTATGCGCTGATGAGCAGCCACATCCACCTGGCCCTGGTGGCCGGGGAGCAGCCGCCCTGGCGGCTCCTCAAGCCCCTGCACATCTCCATCGCCCAGCAGCTCAACAGAATGCAGGGGACGCTTGGGCCGGTGTTCGCCGAACGCGCGACGACTGTTGTCCTGCCAACAGCGCGGGCGGGCGCGCTGCTCTCGTACCTGCACAACAACCCGGTCCGTGCCGGGGTCGTTTCGCAGGC
>JANOGH010000544.1:0-8524 GCA_031414075.1 Betaproteobacteria bacterium
AGTTCATATCGACGGGGGAGTTTGGCACCTCGATGTCGGCTCATCACATCCTGGGGCTGTAGCCGGTCCCAAGGGTATGGCTGTTCGCCATTTAAAGTGGTACGTGAGCTGGGTTTAAAACGTCGTGAGACAGTTTGGTCCTTATCTGTTGCGGGCGCAGGATATTTGAGGAGATCTTTCCCTAGTACGAGAGGACCGGGATGGACGAACCTATGGTGTACCAGTTGTTCCGCCAGGAGCATCGCTGGGTAGCTATGTTCGGCAGGGATAACCGCTGAAAGCATCTAAGCGGGAAGCCCACCCCAAGATTAGATCTCGCCGGGCCCTTGAGGCCCCTGAAGAGCCGTCGAAGACTACGACGTTGATAGGCCGGGTGTGTAAGCGCAGCGATGCGTTGAGCTAACCGGTACTAATTGCTCGTGAGGCTTGACCATATAACACCCAAGCGGTTCGACCATCTCGCGAGAGATTGTCGGACACGCTGGTCGCGGACTTGAACTGCGCCATACGACTCTCCACGCGGGCTGCGCTCAGCGCAGCAGCGAAACCGGTTTGCCTGGCGACCATAGCGAGCGGGAACCACCCGATCCCTTCCCGAACTCGGAAGTGAAACTGCTCAGCGCCGATGGTAGTGTGAGGTCTCCTCATGTGAGAGTAGGTCATCGCCAGGCTCATATCCCAAACCCCGCAGCCGTAAGGCTGCGGGGTTTCTCTTTTCCGGCGTCCGATTCCAGACGCGCGGTACCATCGGTCTTCAGCCGGAGCCGAGCATGAGCCCAACCGAATCTCAGAGCGCAGCAGCGGTGTTGATGGTTCGCCCGCTGCGTTTCGGTTCCAACCCTCAGACTCGCGCCAGCAACTCGTTCCAGCGCGCTGCGCTCATCGAAGATTCACAGGGCGCTGCGCTGCGCGAATTCGATGCCTTGGTGGATGAATTGAGGTTGGCCGGGGTTCGCGTTGTCATCGTCGAAGACACGCTTGAGCCGCACACGCCGGATTCAATCTACCCGAACAATTGGTTCAGCACCCATGCAGATGGCACGGTGGTGCTCTATCCGATGTGCGCGCCTAACCGACGCGCCGAGCGACGGATCGACCTGCTCGCGTTATTGCGCGAATCAGGCTTCGCTTGCACCCGGTTGGTCGACCTGAGCGCATATGAGCAGGAGAGTCGGCACCTTGAGGGAACTGGCAGCCTGGTGCTCGATCGTGTCGCGCACATCGCGTTCGCTTGCCTCTCGCCCCGTACAGATCCGACCTTGTTGGAGGACTGGGGAAGGGAACTCGGCTATCGCACCTTTCCGTTCGACGCACACGATGCCTCCGAGCACACCATCTACCATACGAACGTGATGCTCGCCGTCGGCAGCACTTGGGCCGTAGTTTGCGCCGATGCGATAACG
Source organism: Betaproteobacteria bacterium (assembly GCA_031414075.1). Classification (GTDB taxonomy): domain Bacteria; phylum Pseudomonadota; class Gammaproteobacteria; order Burkholderiales; family JACQAP01; genus JACQAP01. The sequence continues at coordinate 1,404 of JANOGH010000544.1, forward strand.
GACCAGCGGCGTCGAACGGAACTCATGGCCACGCTTGGCGCGACAGGTCACGAGGTAGTCGAGATCGGCATCGATCAGATGGAGGGCTTCGCGGGCAACATCCTCGAGCTTCGAGCCGCGGCGGGTGGACCCGTGATTGTGATGTCTGCCCAGGCGCGCAGCTCGTTGCGACCGGAGCAGCTCGGGGCGCTCGGGCGGCATGGCCGCATCATCTCCAGCCCAGTGCCGACAATAGAGAGAGCGGGTGGTGGTAGCGTGCGTTGCATGCTCGCTGAGATTTTCCTGCCAGTGCATGGGATACCGGCCGACGACGAGGTTCGCGCGTGACCGAACTTTGCCTCCAGGAACGCTACGCCCCCACCAACGGATGCTTCGGCTGCGGCCCCGCGAACGCGCTCGGCTTGCGCTTGCAGAGCGTACCGGCCGGGGATCGGGTGGTGGCGGAATGGATTCCGCAACCGCACCACGAAGCCTTCCCCGGGGTCCTCAATGGCGGAATCATCGGTGCGCTGCTCGATTGCCACTGCAACTGGACAGCGGCGTGGCACCTCATGATGCGCGCTGGCGTGGACCGCCCGCCGTGCACGGTCACGGCCGACTACGCGATCGTGCTCAAGCGGCCGACCCCGACCGATGGTCCGGTCACCCTCGAGGCGCGCATCGAAGTCGCCAGCGATGATCGTGCAACCGTCTACGGCGAGTTGAGCGCTGGCGGCAAGGTCTGCGCGACCTGTAGCGGCACCTTCGTCGCAGTGAAACCCGGGCATCCCGCCTACCATCGCTGGTGAGCCATGGCACAGAAACGTGACACGCGTTCCAAGCTCACTGGCTTCGCAATCCTCGCCGTGTTGTTGTTGCTCGACAGCGGTTGGTTCGGCATCGGCGAGCGGCTCGAGCTGGCGGTCGGCGATCGTCTGCTCGCCTGGCACGCGCAGGGCCGCGTGCCCGATCCCGACCTGCTGATCGTCACGATCGACGAACGCAGCATCGATGCGCTCAGTTCAGAGTTCGGGCGCTTCCCCTGGCCACGCTCCGCCTACGCCGAGATGGTGGAGGGGCTCCGCAGCCATGCGCCGGCGGCGATTGTCTTCGACATCACTTTCGCCGAGCCGGACCTGGCCAACCCGGACGCCGATACCTGGTTCGTCGAGACAGTCACCGCTGACTCCAGCGTCTATCTCCCATTGACGCGGCTCGATCCCGAGGCCGATGCCGATCCCTCGGCACTCGCGCTCGACGAGTTCGGGACGAAGCTCGGGTTCGAACGCACGCCCGTTGCGGTCGCCGGCGCGCGGGTCGCGCTGTTGCTGCCGTTCGAACGCCTGGCGATGACCGGCCGGATCGGCGCGATCAACTTCCTCGCCGACGTCGACGGCGTCGGACGTCGCTACTTCGCGACGATCGACGCTCACGGCTGGCTCATCCCGTCCCTGCCGATGCGCGTCGCCCGCGACCTTGGCGTCAAGACGCCGACTTCCCCTGCGTACGAGATCCACTGGCGCGGGCAGGCCGGGGGTCATCCGCGCGTCTCTTACGCCGATCTGCTGACCGCGGTGCGCGAGGGCAGGGATCCACGCGTGACCGGCAAGGTGCTGGTGGTTGGAACAGATGCTCAAGGCCTCGGCGACTTCCGCACCACACCGCTCTCGGCGTTGCATCCCGGCGTCGAGGTGCTCGCATCGGCGATCGAGACGCTCAAGGCCAGCGATGCCCTGCAACGGACGCCGACGAATGTGGCGAACCTGATCGCGCTGATCGCGCTGATCGTGATCGCTGCGCTCTCGCTGCGGGGCGCGTCGCCAGCGCGGATCGGGCTGCTGCTGCTGCTGGTTTCGCCGCTGGCAGCGGGCGCAGCGTATGCAGCCTTCGATGCCAATTTGCGCGTGGTGTGGTTGCAGCCGGTCGGCTGGGCGTGGCTCAGTTTCGCGGTTGGAGCGCTGGCGGATTGGTTGCAGGAGCGTCGCGCTCGCGAGCACACCGAGCGGGTGTTCTCGCGCTTCGTCGATTCACGTGTAGTCGCCGACCTGGTCAACTCACCGGACTCGGCGATGGATCGGAAAGGCGCGACGCTCGATATCACCGTGCTGTTCTCTGACATCCGAGGCTTCACCACATTCTCGGAGACCCGCCCACCAGATGAGGTCGTGGCTCTGCTCAACCGATACTTCTCGCGTCAGGTCGAAGTCGTGTTCCGCCATGGCGGCACGATCGACAAGTTCATCGGCGATGCGATCATGGCGTTCTGGGGCGCGCCGGTCGCGGATCCCGACCATGCTGCGCACGCGGTCGCGGCTGCGCTGGAGATGGCCACCGTCGCCAGCGAGTTCGAGCGCGAGCTCGCGGCCAGCGGCGCGGCGTTCGGCATCGGTGTCGGATTGCACAGCGGACCTGCGGTGGTTGGTTTCATCGGCTCCGAGAACCGATTGGACTACACTGCCATCGGTGATACGGTGAACCTCGCCAGCCGCATCGAAGGCAGCACCAAGGGTGTTGCGACGGTCCTGGTATCAGAAGCTACCCGCAGCAGATGCGGTGATCGGTTCCTCTTCGAGCCGCGCGGTACGTTCAAAGTGAAGGGGCGCGACGCCGAGGTCGACCTCTTCGAACCGAAACCGAGGGCCTGAATCGATGCTCCGAAAACAGTCGCTGATCTTGACGTTGTTGGCGGGGGCCGCGATCGCGGCGCCGGCACCATCAGCGACGCCAACTGTCCGGGTGGCCGCGCCCGCGCCTGCATCAGCCCAACCCGGCCGCGTGGCTCGAACGACCGATCTGCGCGACAAACCCGCCAACGATGGCGCGATGCTGCGGGTCGTGCCGGCGAACACCGCAATCGAGGTCGCGGAGAGGCAAGGAGGCTGGTACCGCGTCACGGTCGAGGGGGCCGCCGGTTGGCTGCGCCTCTCCGCGGTGCGTTTCGGCGCGCCCGGCACCAGCTCCAACGCCGGTGGCGGAAGCTCAGCGCTCAGTTTCCTCCAGAGCGGCCGCTCAGCCGTGACCACGGGTTCCGTGACCACCGGTGTGCGTGGCCTCAGCGAGGAGGGTTTGTCTAAGGCTGAACCGAACCACGCGGCGGTTGCAGCGCTCGATGCGATGGCGGTCTCCAACGAGGACGCGCGCCGTTACGCAGCGGAGCTTCCGCTGGCCGCGGTCGACGTCGCCTACGTCAAACCTCCGGACAAGAAGGAAGAGCGCAAGTCCAAATCCAAGCACAAGTCGAAGGACGAAGGCGGTGGCGGATGACGCAGCGCATGCTCGTCCTCGTGCTAATCGCGTTCGCTGTTTGCGGCTCCGCCGCCGCAGCACCGAACCTCGATTCCGTCGGCAAGCTGTTCGGTGGGCTGAAGGGCCTGTCGGGCAAGATTTCGCCGGAGGAAGAGCGCGCCTTCGGGCGTGAAGCGGCGGCGACCTTGCTCGGTGCCGAACCGGCGTTGGCGGATCCCACGGTCCAGCGCTACGTGAACCGCGTCGGCCTGTGGGTGGCACTGCAGAGCGAGCGCCCGGAACTAGCCTGGCGCTTCGCGGTGCTAGACGACGGCGACGTCAACGCGTTCGCCGCCCCGGGTGGATACGTGTTCGTCACCAAGGGCCTGCTGCAGATGCTCGACAGCGAAGCCGAGCTCGCCGGCGCGCTCGGGCATGAGGTCGCACACGTCGTGCGCAAGCACCATCTCAACGCGCTGACCAAGGACAAACGCATGGGCGCGTTGACCGGCCTGGCAAGCGACCAGATCGGCGGCAACGATCCGCGCAAGCGCGAGATGGCGGCGAAATTGCTGACCGGCGTGAAAACGCTTTACTCGCGCGGCTTGGACAAGCAGGACGAGTTCCAGGCCGACCGCAACGGCGTCGTCATCGCGGCGCGCGCCGGCTACGACCCGGGCGGCTTGGTCGGCGTCGTACAGAAGCTCGATGCACTGGACGCCGGCGCGGCTGGCGTCGCGCTGCTGTTCAAGACGCATCCACTGCCGGCAGACCGGCTCGGCGTGCTGGACGACATCTTCGCCACCGGTGAGCTCGATCGTCTGACCGGCGTCGAGGGTCGCGAGCGCTATCGTGCCGCGTTGCGCAGCCTGTTGGGGTCCACCGCCCGCTAGGCTCCGGCCGGCTTCACGCCCTCGAGTTCGTCGAGGAAATCTACTGCGCGGCGAAGGTGCGGGATGACGATCGTACCGCCGACCAGCAGGCCGATGCTCATCGCTTCCATGATCTCGTCGCGCCCGGAACCTGATTCGCGACACTTGGCGATGTGGTACGAGACGCAATCGTCACAGCGCAACACCAGCGACGCCACCAAGCCGAGCAACTCCTTGGTCTTCACCGGCAGGGCACCACCTTCGGCATAGGCGAGCGAGTCGACCGAGAACACGCGCTTGATGACACGATTGTCGTGTTCGAGGATCCGCTCGTTCATCCGTTGGCGGAACTTGGAGAAGTCGTCGTACTTGCTGCCCACGCCCGCCGCCTAGAGGATCGTTCGGCCGAGCGCCGACTGTATGAGCCAGACCGCGAACTTGCCGGTCTTGTTCTCCACGTCGAGCGTTGGGTTGAGCTCGACCATCTCCATGCCTACCAGGCGCCCGCTGCGGGCGATGGTTTCGCAGGCGAGGTGGGATTCGCGAAAATTGAGGCCGCCAGGCACCGGGGTGCCGACGCCTGGCGCGACCGCCGGGTCGGAGCCGTCGAGGTCGTATGACAGATGGATGCCGCCTGATGCCTTGCTGAGTATCGTCATCGCTTCGTCAAGGCAATTCGCGGCACCGCGCGCATCGATCTCGCTCATCGTGAACACCCGAACACCGGTGTGCTTGATGAGTTCCGCTTCACCGATGTCGACATCGCGCGCGCCGTACACGACGACATGCTCGGGTCGTAACGCGGGGCTAGCACCGGCGAGGGCCGTGAGGCTCGGGTGACCATGGCCAAGCAGCACGGCGAGCGGCATGCCGTGGATGTTGCCCGTGGGACTCGACTCAGGCGTGTTCATGTCGGTATGGGCATCGACCCAACAGACTGCGATGTCCTGGCCGCGCCGATGGTGGTGACGGGCCATCCCCGAAACCGTACCGATGGCTTGCGAGTGGTCGCCGCCGAGCACCAAGGGAGTGCGCCCGGCGTCGCAGCTCGCCTCAACGTGGTCGGCGAGTTCGACGCAGGCTTCGCGTATGACATCGAGATAGCGCGCGTGCGTATCGCCGACTATCGATGCTTCACGGGTGACCCGGCCGATGGTGCGCACATCGACCACGCGGTGTCCAAGCCGCTCGAGCGCCGGGACCAGTCCGGCAACATGCATCGCGGAAGGTCCCATGTCGGTGCCGCGCCGACCTGCGCCGAGATCGAGATGGACGTTGGTGATGGCGATTTCCATTTGGGGACCGTGCTCCGTGGGGAGGCCATTCTACCGGGCCGCAGGCGCCGGCCCGCCTGCGGTACCGCAGCGTGCATGTTATCCAGCGTGCGAATGGCTGATTCAGACCGGTGCGCGATCCGAGGCAACCAAACCGCATATCGCAGTGTCAAAGTGGCACGGTCTGGAGGATGGGGGTTCCGTGACACTTCAAAGAATGCTCTCGCTGCTGTTTATGCTCGCAGCGCTGCCTGCTGCCGCCGCTGATCACGATCCGAATGCGCCACGGGTCCCGCGCACCTCCACGGTACCGGTCATCGATGGCCGGCTCGACGATACTGCCTGGCAAGATGCACTTCTGCTGGAACTCAAGTACGAGACGCGACCGGCAGAGAACATGCCGGCACCAGTCCGCACGCGCGTGCTGATCACCTACGACGCCGATGCGCTTTATCTAGCATTCGACGCCGAAGATCCCGATCCGGAGAAGATCCGCGCGCGGCTGCGTGACCGCGACCGCGCGTTCGATGATGACTTCGTCGGCATCGTCATCGATACTTTCGATGACCACCTGCGTGCGTTCGAGTTCTTCGTCAATCCGCTGGGTGTGCAGATGGACCTGTTCCAGGACGACGCGTCCGGGAACGAAGACGAGTCTTGGGACGCGATCTGGGACTCGGCGGGCACGATCGATGCGCGCGGCTATGTGGTCGAGATGGCGATACCGATGCGTGCACTACGCTTCACCGGCGGTGGTGCGGAACAGCTTTGGGGCGTCGATCTATTGCGGTTCCTGCCGCGCGAAGAGCGCCATCGTTTGTCGGTCCATCCGGTGGAGCGCGGCCGCAACTGCTACCTGTGCCAGAACATCCACCTGCGCGGGTTCGAAGGCATCACGCCAGGCAATAACCTGGAGGTCGTGCCTTCGTTGGTGGTGACCCAGAGCGATGCACGTCCGGCGCCGGGCGCGCCGATGGTCGGCGGCGACGTCGACATCGAGCCGAGCCTCGACTTGCACTGGGGCGTGACCCCGAACGTGATCTTGAACGCGACGCTGAACCCGGACTTCTCGCAGGTGGAGAGCGATTCGGCGCAGCTCAATGTCAACTCGCAGTTTGCGTTGTTCTATCCGGAGAAACGCCCGTTCTTCCTCGAGGGCGCCGACATATTCACCACGCAGTACCAGGTCGTGCACACGCGCAACATCGCGGAGCCTGATTACGGCTTGAAGGTTTCGGGCAAGGATGGGCCGCACGCCTTCGGCGCGTTTGCCGCCGACGATCAACTGCTCAACCTCATCTTCCCCGGCAGTCAGGGCAGTGGATTCGGTTCGTTCTCGATCCCGACGCAGAACGAGGTCGTCCGCTATCGGCACGACATGGGCGAGGGGTCGACGCTCGGTGGGCTGCTCACGCATCGTGCTGGCGATGGCTACGAGAACCTGGTGTTCGGCACCGATGGCCTGTGGCGCATCGACAAGGCCAACTCGCTCAGCATCCAGGCGCTCGGTTCGCAGACCGAGTATCCGAGCGTTGTGGCGGCGCCGAACGGACAGCCGGCCGGCAGTTTCGACGACCAGGCCTGGCGCATCGAATACGATCGAGACACTCGCGAGTACTCCTTCTATGCGCTCTACCAAGATGTCGGCCGTGACTTCCGCGCTGATATGGGCTTCATGCCGCAGGTCGATTACCGCAAGCCGGTGGTCGGTGGGCGGCGCAACTGGTACCCGACGACCGGGTTCTTCAACCAGATAAGGATCCGTGGCGAT
>JANOGH010000545.1:0-2032 GCA_031414075.1 Betaproteobacteria bacterium
CTTGTAGGTCTCGAACTTGCCGGCGCGCGCCGCATGCTGCAGCTTGGCGATCGCGTCAGGTGACCACATGTGCTCTTCGCCGCGCACGCGCCACGCGTACTCGCCCCCGGCGTCGAGCGCGGATCTGAGTACCGGGTTGTCATTGTCAAACGCCGCCTTGTGGATGCGGATCGCTTCTTCCGCGACCTCGAACACGCAGATGCCTTCGACCGAGGAGGTGGTGCCGGTGAAATACTTGTCCACCAGCGACCGGGCAAGCCCCAGCGCCTCGAAAATCTGTGCGCCGGTATACGACATGTAGGTCGAGATGCCCATCTTGGACATCACCTTCTTCAGGCCCTTGCCGATTGCCTTGACGAAACTCTTGATCGCCTTCTTGCCGTCCACCCCCGGTCCAAAGTGGCCGCGCCCGGCAAGGTCGAGAAGCGTTTCGAGCGCGAGGTAGGGATGCACCGCCTCGGCGCCGTAGCCGCCGAGCAGCGCAAAGTGATGCACTTCTCTCGCCGATCCGGTCTCCACGACGAGGCCAGTGCTGGTGCGCAGGCCCTTGTTGACGAGATGCTGGTGAATCGCCGAGAGCGCGAGCAACGCCGGGATCGCCACCCGGTCACGGTCGAGCCTGCGGTCGGAGATGATGAGGACAGAATAACCCGCGCGCCCCGCGTCCTCGGCCTGCGCACAAAGGGAGGCGAGGCGCGCCTCGATCGCCTCCTTGCCCCAAGCGAGAGGGTACGTGGTATCGAGCTCGAACGACTTGAATTTGCCGTCCGTGTAACGGTCGATGTGCCGGATCTTCTCCATTTCGAAGAAGTCGAGCACCGGCTGGCTGATCTCCAGTCGCAGCGGCGGGTTCAGTTCGTCGATTCCGAGCAGGTTGGGCTTGGGTCCGATGAAAGAGACGAGCGAAGTCACGAGCTCCTCACGGATCGGGTCGATCGGCGGGTTGGTGACCTGGGCGAACAACTGCTTGAAATAGTGGTAGAGCGTCTTGTCCTTATGGGATAGCACCGCTAGCGGCAAGTCGTTGCCCATGGAGCCGATCGGTTCCTCGCCGTTCATCGCCATCGGCGTCATGAGGAGCTTGATGTCTTCCTGTGTATAGGCGAACGCCTGCTGGCGGTCGAGCAGCGACACCGCCGAGCGCTCCGGCTGCTGCCGGCTGCTCTCCACCTCGTCGAGCTTCACGCGGATGCGCTTGATCCACTCGGCGTAGGGCCTGGCGGCGGCAAGCGTGTCCTTGAGTTCCCTGTCGTCGATGATGCGGCCCTTCTCCAGGTCCACCAGGAACATCTTGCCAGGCTGCAGACGCCACTTCTTGATGATTTTCTCTTCCGGCACGGGCAGCACGCCGGCCTCGGAAGCCATCACCACCATGTCGTCGCTGGTCACCAGGTAACGCGCCGGCCGCAGGCCGTTGCGGTCCAGCGTGGCGCCGATCTGGCGGCCGTCGGTGAACGCCACTGCCGCCGGGCCATCCCAGGGCTCCATCATCGGTGCGTGGTATTCGTAAAACGCGTGCCGGCTCGGATCCATCAACGCGTGGTTTTCCCACGCCTCGGGAATCATCATCATCATGGCGTGGGCGACTGAGTAGCCGCCCATCACCAGCAATTCGAGCGCGTTGTCGAACGAAGCGGAGTCCGATTGGCCGTCGTAAATCAACGGCCAGACCTTGTCGAGATCCTTGCCCAGGATCGGGCTGAAGATCGCGCCCTGGCGGGCGCGAAGCCAATTGACGTTACCGCGCAATGTGTTGATCTCGCCGTTGTGCGCGATCATGCGGAACGGATGCGCGAGATCCCAGGTCGGGAAGGTATTCGTCGAAAAACGCTGGTGTACCAGCGCCAGCGCCGATGTCACCCTTGGATCGGAAAGATCCTTGTAGTAATTGCCGACCTGTCCTGCCAGCAGCATTCCCTTGTGACTGCCGTTCCAAACAGCCACGTGATGTTCGCGTTCGCTAGGAGCCCCCGTGTTGGACATTGGAATCCAGAGCTGCAAAGCGGCTTGAAAGCGACCGCCGGTTCCGAGA
>JANOGH010000546.1:0-4677 GCA_031414075.1 Betaproteobacteria bacterium
GCGCGCAGGATCTGCACTTTCAGTATCAGACGATCACCCGGCATGACCGGCTTCTTGAAGCGAGCCTCGTCGATGCCGACAAAGTAGTAAACACTCCTGCTATCGCTTTTCAGGTTGAACGTCTTGAAAGCCAGCACAGCCGCGGCCTGCGCCATCGCCTCGACGATAAGCACGCCGGGCATGACCGGGTAATGCGGAAAATGTCCTGCGAAAAACGGTTCGTTGCTGGTGACGTTCTTCAGGGCAATAATCTCCTTGCCCGGATCCACCGACAGCACGCGGTCGATCATCAGCATCGGAAACCGGTGCGGCAAATGCTCCATGATCTCCTGAATTTCCATCGCGTTCAAAATCATCCCCTTCCCAGTTTCTTCACTTCATCCTCGAGACTGCGCACTCTTTCCATCAGCTCGTGAAGGTGGCGCACCAGGGCTGCGTTCTTCAGCCATTGCGCATGCGGTTGCATGGGGAAAACCGCCGTATAAGTTCCCGGCACCGCAATCGATTTCGCGACCAGTGTTCCACCCGACACGACGACGCGATCGGCAATCGTCAGGTGTCCCGCTATCATCGCGTTGCCACCCAGCCTGCAGTATTTGCCAATTCGGGTACTCCCGGCAATCCCGGTGCACCCGGCAATCGCGGTATGGGCACCGATGTGACAGTTGTGGCCAATCTGGATCTGGTTGTCCAGTTTCACGCCCTCTTCAATCACCGTGTCGTCCAGCGCGCCGCGGTCGATGGTGGTGCTGGCGCCGATTTCCACGTCGTCGCCGATGACGACACGGCCGATCTGCGGAATTTTCAGCCAACGTCCTTCGTCCATCGCCATGCCGAATCCGTCGGCACCGATTACCACTCCCGAGTGCAGGATCACACGCTCGCCGATTGCGCAATCGTGATAAATCGCCACGTTGGGGTGCAGGCGGCTGTGCGCACCGATGCGCACCTTCCGGCCGACGAAGCTGTTCGGGCCAATGACGGCGAATTCGCCAATCTCGGCCCCTCTCTCGATGACCGCAAAAGGGCCGATTGCCGCAGAAGCGGCTATGCTCGCCTGCGCATCGACGACTGCGTCGGGATGGATTCCCGGAGCGGGCCTGTCTTCGGGATTGATCAAAGAGGCGATACGCGCATAGCTGGCGTAAGGATTCCTGCAGACGATGCGCGGCAATTGCGTCGCATCGGCGGAATCTTCCGACAGCAGGACCGCGGCTGCCCGTGTCGTGGACAGCAGCTTCTGATACTTGCGATTGGTAAGGAAGGAAAGGTCTTGCGGTCCGGCAGTTTCGAGCGGGGCCACCTGGCGGATGCGCACGGCGGCGTCACCGAGCACGGTGCCGCCGAAACGCCCGGCCAGTTCCGCCAGGCTGAAAAACTTGCGCGCGTCCCCTGTCATTCGAGCCTGGTCGATTGTGCTGAGCCGTCGAATGTGCGGGCTGGCGTCCGCCAAGGACGTGGCGCCCGCTACTTGTCTGTGAGCGCCTTGATCACTCGGTCGGTGATATCGATGCGCGGGCTGATGTACACGGCTTCCTGCAGAATCAGGTCAAACTTCTCGCTCTCCGCGATCTGCTGGATGACCTTGTTGGCTCGCTCCAGCACGGCGGCGAGTTCCTCGTTCTTGCGCAAATTCAGATCTTCGCGCAGTTCGCGCTGCATGCGCTGCAGGTCGCGATTCAGGCGCGCGAGTTCCTGCTCCTTGTCGCGCCGCTCCGATTCGCCCATTGTCACCCCGTCCTTCTCGATACTGGCCTGCATGTCACGCGCCTGCTTGGCGAGCTTCTGCAACTCCTGGTCGCGGGCAGCGAACTCCTTCTCGATTTTTTTCTGCGCCCTTACCGCCGGTGCCGCCTCCTTGAAAATTCTTTCGAGTTTGACGAAGCCTACCTTGAGATCCGCGGCGACGAGGTTTGGACTCGCCATCAGCGCCGCGGCGGCAAGCACAACCAGGATCTTGTTCAACTTCGGTTCTCCCTATGGTCTGATCGCACCAAAATTAGAATACGGTGCCCAGAGTGAACTGGATGCGCTGCAGCCGGTCTTCGGGCTGCGGGTTCAACACCTTGGCAAAACTCACTTTCAGCGGCCCGACCGGCGAGTACCAGTTGAATGCGAGGCCGGTCGAAAAACGCAGCTCCTGGAAATCGTATTTCTCGCCAACCATGCCGCCATCCACAAACCAGCCGAGCCGCACCGACTTGTCTTTCCCCAGACCCGGGAACGGAAACAGAATTTCGCCGGTGCCCAGCAACAGGTGGCTTCCGCCGAGCGAATCCCCGTTCAAGGCTCGGGGCCCAACGGAAGCAGTCTCGAAGCCGCGCAGCGAATTCACGCCACCCAGATAAAACACCTTGTAGAAAGGCAGCGGCTTGCCCTGATATCCGTCCGCGAAACCGATCTGGCCGCTCGTATAAAACACCAGAGTCTTGGTCAACGGATGATACCACTGAACCTGATAGCTTTCCCTGGTATAGGTGAGGTCTCCGAGCGGCAGCCCGACTTCCGCCGTGATGCGCTGAAGGATACCGGATGTGGGATAGATAACACTGTCGCGCTTGTCGCTCGCCCAGCCGACGGTGACGGGGTAGTTGTCGGATACCGGTCCGAATTCAGCGACAAATTCTCGGTAACGTAGCGGCGAGCTGGGCTGCAGTTCAATCTCGGTGCGCTCGAATGCCAGGCCATAGTTGATGCTGTCGTATTCCGTGATCGGTACGCCGAAACGCACGCCGGCTCCGAGCGTCCCCGTGTTGTAGCTGCCGACGGTGTCCAGGTTCGACGCACTCACCTTGCGGCTGTACACATCAAAGCCGCGGCTCACGCCGTCATCGGTGTAGTACGGATTGGTATAGGACAGCGAGGCTACCCGGTTGATCTGCCCAGTGGTGAGTTGGAACGCCAGCGCGTTGCCGGTGCCGAAAATGTTGCTCTGTGACACGCCGGCCGAAAGTATGAGTTTCTCTGCCGAGGAAAAGCCGATGCCCGCGGTCAGGTTGCCGGTGGCGCGCTCGGTCAGTTTGACTTCCACGTCCACCTGGTCGGTGGTTCCCGGCACCACCGGCGTATCGACCTGGACCTCCGAAAAATAGCCCAGCTTGTCGACGCGCTGCTTCGAGCGATTGATCTGTTCGGTGTTGTACCAGCCGCTTTCGAGTTGGCGCAGTTCCCGCCTTACCACCTCGTCGCGCGTATTGGTGTTGCCAAAAATGCCGATACGGCGCACGTAGACCCGGCGACCGGGATCGATGTACAGCGTGAAAGTGACTTCGTCCTTTTCGCGATTGATTTCCGGCACGGGGTTGACGCTGGCAAAGGCATATCCCTCATTGCCGAGCCGGTCCTGAATCAGCTTGGTCGATTCGGTCAGGCGCTCACGGGAAAATACGTCGCCCGGCTTGAGCTTGATCAGCTTGCTAAGCTCTGCTTCCGGGACAATCAGGTCTCCGGCGAGTTTGATTTCCGCAACCCTGTATTTCTTGCCCTCAGTCAAATTGATCGTGATGAAAATGTCCAGCTTGTCGGGTGTGATCGATACCTGAGTGGAGTCGATGGTGAACTCGAGGTAGCCCTGGTTGAGGTAGAACGAACGCAGGCTCTCCAGGTCCCCCTGCAGTTTGGGTTTTGAATACTGGTCGTTCTTGCTGTACCAGGTCAGAAATCCCGGCGTGCTCAGAACGAATTCGCCGGTGAGCTCCTTATCCTTGAACACCTTGTTGCCGACAAAGTTGATCTGGCGGATCTTCGCCACCTCCCCCTCGGAGATGTCGAAGTTGAGTGCCACACGGTTGCGCTCGAGAGGTGTGACCGTCGTGGTGATCTGCACGCCGTACTTGCCGCGGCCGATGTACTGGTTCTTCAACTCCCGCTCGGCGCGTTCCAGCAGCGCGCGGTCGAAAATACGCGATTCGGCCAGTCCGACCTGCTTGAGACCTTCCTTGAGCTGCTTGGCGTCGAATTCCTTGGATCCGGTGATTTCGACCTGCGCGATCGCCGGCCGCTCCTCGATCAGGACCACGAGAATATTGCCGTCGGCCTCGAGCCTCACGTCCTTGAAAAACCCGGTCGCATACAACGCTTTTACGGCGGCGGTGACGCGCTCTTCGTTGACCGTGTCGCCAATCCTGATTGGCAGATACGAGAATACCGTTCCGGCTTCGGTACGCTGAATACCCTCGACGCGGATATCCTTGACCTGAAAAGGTTCGAAAGCTTGGGAGGGAAGGCTGGCGAGGCTCGATAAGACCAGGAACAAGAAACGCTTCTTCATCCGCTTCATCAGCCACCGAACAGGCGGTTTAGATCATTATAGAGGGCGAACGCCATCAAGCTGAACAGCAAAACCATGCCGACCTGCTGGCCCACTTCCATCACCCGGTCGGACACCGGGCTGCCCTTGACGATTTCGGCGACATAATACATGAGGTGTCCGCCGTCCAATAACGGCACCGGCATCAGGTTCAGCACGCCGAGGCTGATGCTGATCAGCGCCAAAAAACTCACGTAGGCCAGCCAGCCGAGCTGGGCGGATTGCCCCGCATAGTCGGCAATGGTGATGGGATGGAAGAACAATAAATGCCATTGCCGGTATAAAAGGAACAACTAACACAGCGCGATGCTTATTAGACCAAGCAAGAATCGCAGCGATGAATACTAAATGGGATGCCAGCAGTGATG
>JANOGH010000547.1:0-13215 GCA_031414075.1 Betaproteobacteria bacterium
AAATCCCCTCTCAGTACCCGGCGCTGAGTTTGGTCTCCTGTGCTGGTAGCCGCTATGCTCCATTGTTACTGAGAAGATGCCTGTAGTCCTGACTAAAGCGACCAGGAGCCGATATCGGCGTCGTTTCCCTCACCGCCGGGCGCCCCATCGCCACCGAAACTGAATACGTCCATTTCGCCACGCACGCCGGGATTGAGGTACTGATAAGGATTGCCCCAGGGATCTCGGGGCAAGCGCTCGATATAACCGCCGGCTTTCCAGTTCAGCGGTAACGGGGTCGTCGCCGGCTGCGAGACAAGGGCTTGCAACCCCTGTTCGGTCGTGGGGTAACGCTGATTGTCGAGACGGTAGAGCTTGAGTGCCTGCATCAGGCTTGCCATATCATGTTTTGCCGCAATGATTCGCGCCTCGTCCGGGCGGCTGATGATTTTCGGTACCACCAGCGCGGCGAGAATACCGAGTATGACGACGACCACCATGATTTCGAGCAACGTGAAGCCACATTGCTTGCGAGCCGCTATCGTCATGTCCAATGAACCTTGGTAATTGATTCGGGAGTAACCCATCAACAGATACTACCTATTTAGCCCAGACACTCCAATAGCCGCCTTGCGTGTCGTGCGCTGGAACCTGTGCATCGCAATCCTGTCCATGTCGCGGCACCTTGCCGATATCTCTCGCCATCGTCGCCAGTTGGCGACGGGGCGAGACTGCGATCAAATCCATTGCAGTGGCCCTGCGCCCGGGCACTTGCGCGGTTTCGCGACTCGACATCGCAGGGAATGTCGTTATTTCCGCCTGCGCCCGCATTGGCCCCGTGGAGTGACCTCGCGGAGTAGGGATGGCAACCCATACGTGGTAAATTAAGGCCCTGCCGTTTACTGAAGCCTGAGGGTCGATTGCCCCGCGCAGCCGTTCCGCGCAACGACGCCCAAACTACAAAGAATGCGACTCTCATTCGGTCCGACTGAATTCGCCCAAACTGCCGTTGTTGCCGTGATGACGATTGCGTCACTGGCCTTGCTGGGCCTGGTGGGGGGGTACTGGACATGGCAATGGCTGGCGCCGCGCGCGGAACCACACGGTCAAGCCCAGGCAGAACCAAGCGGCCAGATTGCATCCGCCCTGGAGCTGTTCGGAAACATTCCAAAGGATGCGAGCGCACCGGCACCGACGGGCATTGCGATCCGCCTGCTCGGTGTCGTCGCCGCCGTTGCAGGACGAGACGGCTATGCCATCATGGTCCTGGACGGGAAGCAGATCGTCGCCACGCGCGAGGGCCAGGACATTGCCCCCGGTATCGGGCTTGCGGAGGTAGCGCCCGATCATGTCATCCTCGAACGCAACGGGGTTCGTGAATCGCTGGCGTGGCCGGAAAAGACGCCGAGCGCGGATCCCGCTGCTCAACGAGCAAATAGATGAACTGCATTCCGACCCCCTGTGGCACTTCCACCTAAAGCAACAGAGACCATGAAGCGTCGCGCGCTACTTGGCGGATTGATGTGGATAGCCTTGCTCGCCTTTGTCGGCCAGGGATGGGCTGCGGACAGGGGATCAGCGAAACCCCCGGGCCCCGCAAGTCAAACCGCGCCGCAGACGCCGAAAATCGTGGCGCCGATTACCAAGCAAACCGCCGCGCCGCCGGCCAATCAAACCGCCGTGCCGCTGGCCAATCAAGCAGCACGCCGCGCCGAGCCCGATGTCGTGACGTTGAATTTTATCAACGCAGATATCGAAGGTGTCGTGAAGGTGATGACCGAAATCACGGGCAAAAACTTCGTGGTCGACCCGCGGGTGAAGGGTACCGTTACCATCATTTCGGCGAAGCCGATGCAACGGGCCTTGGTGTATGACGTGTTTCTTTCGGCTTTGCGCCTGCAAGGGTTCGCGGCCGTCGAGGACAGGGGCATTGTCAGCATTCTCCCCGAGGCCGACGCCAAGCTCCATTCGAGCCCGACGCTCGCTGCTGGTGAGACCGCGCGCAGTGCCGGGGACAGAATCGAGACGCGGATATTCACACTGAAATTCGAGTCGGCCGTGCAACTCCTGCCGGTCTTGCGCCCGCTGATCGCGCCCAACAACACCATCACCGCCTACCAGAACAGCAACACGCTGGTCATCACCGACTACGCGAACAATCTGCAGCGCATCGCGAAAATCATCGATTCGATCGATCAGCCGAACGGTGTCGATCCGGTCGTTATCCCGCTTCTACACGCGTCGGCGGTTGATGTGGCGCAGACCGTCAACCGCCTGTTCTCGGAGACCGGTCAGGGCCAGGGTGGGGCTGATCCGACCCAGCGATTCATAGTGGTTGCAGACGTGCGTTCGAATAGTTTGCTGGTGCGTTCGGGCGATTCCTCACGGCTCACCCGATTGCGTAAATTTGTCACTATTCTCGATACTCCCACCAGCGCCAGCGGCAACATTCACGTGGTGTATCTGAAGAACGCCGAGGCGGTCAAACTGGCAGAGCTCTTGCGAGCGATCTACAGCGGCGAGGCCGCCGCCCCGGCTGTTGCTTCGCGGCCGATGACACAAACTGCCATCGGCGCTTCTTTGTCCTCGGGACAGAACCCAGGGGCCTCGCCGTCGTTTGCCAACACCCAAGGCTCCACTTCGGCAACATCACCCGGCATCATCCAGGCGGACCCGGCGACCAATTCCATCATCATTACGGCCCCCGACGCCATCTATAACAATATGCGAGCCGCACTGGAAAAACTCGACGTGCGCCGCGCACAGATCTTTGTCGAAGCGTTGATTGTCGAACTCACAGCCAGCAAGGCTGCTGAATTCGGAATCCAGTGGCAGAGCCTGAACGGCCTCGGCGGCACCACTGCCCAAGGCTTCGGGGGGACGAATTTCGGCTCCACCGGTCAGAACATCATCGGGGTCGCCGCGAACCCGAGCACCATCGGCACCGGTCTGAACGTGGGCATTGTCGATGGCACCTTAGCGATTCCCGGGCTCGGCACCATAGCAAATCTCAGTGTCCTCGCCCGCGCCCTGGAGACGGACGCCAATGCCAATATTCTTTCGACGCCCACTCTGCTGACCCTGGACAATGAGGAGGCGAAGATCATCATTGGCCAGAACGTGCCTTTCGTCACCGGTTCGTATGCGGTTTCCGGTACCGCGACCACTCCCACGCCTTTTACAACCGTCGAGCGGTATGACGTAGGACTGACCCTGCAGATCAAGCCGCAGATCTCCGAGGGTGGCACGGTGCGGCTTCAGATCTACCAGGAAGTCTCCACGATCGACGACAAGTCAAATCTCACGGGTATCATCATCAACAAGCGAGCGGTCCAATCGACGATTCTCATCGACGACAAGCAGATCATAGTCATCGGCGGATTGATCGACACCAGGGTCATCGAAGGCGTGCAAAAGGTCCCCCTGCTTGGCGATATCCCGATCCTGGGTGCGCTGTTCCGTTACAAGACCCGCTCGTATTCCAAGACCAATCTGATGATTTTTCTGAAGCCGACGCTGGTGCGCAACAGCGAGGATTCCGGCACGTACAGCGGCGAACGCTATGACTACATCCGCGGCGAACAACTCAAGGCAAGTCCGATCCTGGACTCAACCCTGCTCAAGATGGAATCGCCGATCCTCGCCCCGCGGCCGAATTCCGTGCCCGCGGTCCCGGCGAAAAATCAGAAGTCAGAGCCGTGATCCCAGCCATTGCATACAAAGTTTCCTACGCTTTCGCCAAAGCCAACGGGGTAGTCGTCACGTCCCTCGGCGCCGGTCTAGCCGAGGTGGCGGTTCGCACCGATGCCCCGGCAAGTGCGATTGTCGAACTGCGGCGGGTGCTGGGTGTACCGCTGCAGGCCCGCCGCATCGGCGTTGATGAGTTCGACGAGCTGGTGTCGACGCTATACAGCGGCGCGGAGGAGGGGGCTGCCGCGCTTGCGGGGGATCTTGCGCAAGATCTGGATCTTTCCCGGTTGCTGCAGGAAATTCCCAAGATAGAGGATCTGCTCGAGAGCCAGGACGATGCGCCGGTCATCCGCCTGATCAATGCACTGTTTACCCAGGCACTGCGTGAGCGGGCGTCGGACATCCATATCGAGGCCTTCGAATCCCGTTCCGTGGTTCGATTGCGTGTCGACGGAACGCTGCGCGACCTGATCGAACTGGCGCGCGCCCTGCATGCTGCCATCGTCTCGCGCATCAAGATCATGGCGCAACTCGATATCGCTGAAAAGCGCCTGCCACAGGACGGTCGCATTACGCTGCGCATAGCCGGCAAACCTGTAGACGTGCGTGTATCCACCATCCCTACCGGGCACGGCGAGCGTGTGGTCCTGCGTCTGCTGGACAAGCAAGCGGGGCGCCTCGACCTGACGCGTTTGGGCATGGACAGCGAAACTCTCGCGCACATGGACCGACTCATTCAGGAGCCGCACGGCATTGTCCTGATGACTGGGCCAACCGGCTCGGGCAAGACCACGACGCTGTACGCCGCATTGTCGCGCCTCGATGCAACCGCGCTCAATATCATGACGGTCGAAGACCCGATCGAATATGACCTTGAAGGCATTAGTCAAACCCAGGTCAATGCCCGCATCGAGATGACTTTCGCGCGCGCGCTGCGCACCATCCTGCGCCAGGATCCAGACGTCGTCATGATCGGCGAGATTCGTGATCTCGAGACCGCGCAGATTGCGGTTCAGGCCAGCCTGACCGGCCATCTGGTATTTGCCACGCTGCACACCAACGACGCGGTCAGTGCCGTCACCCGGTTGGTTGATATGGGAGTCGAACCCTTTCTGCTGGCTTCCAGCCTGATCGGTGTTGGTGCACAGCGCCTGGTGCGCAAACTCTGCCTGGAATGCCGCAAGCCCGTCACAGCCGATGCGGCGCAGTTGCGCACTCTTGGTTTGACTCCGACCGACGGCACTTTGTACTCGGCGCAGGGTTGCGCGGCATGTAACCGTTCCGGTTATCGCGGCCGTACTGGCATTTATGAGTTGTTGACAGTGGACGATGATCTGCGTCGTCTGGTGCACGATCGCGCGTCGGAGCAGACTTTGCGAGCGCATGTGGTTTCACGCGGCATGCGCTCGTTGCGCGAAGACGGCATGCGCTGGGCGGCACAAGGGGCGATCAGCCTGGAGGAAGTCGTGCGCGTGACGCGCGAATAGCCGCTGCCGTGGAAGCCTTCCACTACGAAGCGCTCGATGCCGCCGGTCGACCCGTAACGGGCGTAATTCAGGCCGACACGCCCCGTCAGGCCCGTGCACAGTTGCGCGCCCAAGGACTGCTGCCCGCGTCGATAGGTCAGGCGCACACGCGCGAACGGGCACGTCAAAGATGGGCGCGCGGCATCTCTGCAGGGGAACTGAGTCTGGTGACCAGGCAGATGGCGACGCTGCTCGCCTCCGGCCTGACGGTCGAACAGACGCTCAACGCCCTGATCGAGGAAGCTCCCGAGGCGAAAACACGCGAAGTCCTTGCCGGGGTCAAAGCCGAAGTGACGGCCGGACTTTCCCTCGCCGGCGCGCTGGGCAGCTACGAGAAAAGCTTTCCGGATTTCTACCGAGCGCTCGTGCAAGGCGGGGAGGATTCGGGTGCGCTACCGACGGTATTGCAACATCTTGCCGACTATCTCGATGCACGTCAGGCCCTTAAACAGAAGACCGGACTAGCGCTGCTGTACCCGGCACTGGTCACAGTGGTGGCGCTCATGGTGGTCACCGGATTGCTGGTCTATGTCGTCCCGCAAGTAGTGCAGGTATTTCAGCAGTCACGCCAAAGTCTGCCCTGGCTGACGCGCGCGCTGATCGCATTGAGCGATTTTTTGCGAGCTACATGGCCCTACATAGCAGCCGTTGTGGTTGGAGGAATCACGGCCGCGCGCTTTGCGCTGCGTCGCGACGCGACACGACGCCGCTGGCACGCGCTGATGCTGCGCCTGCCTTTGATCGGGCCGCTGGTTCGTGGCATAAACACTTCGCGGTTTGCCAGCACGCTGGCTATCCTGGTCGGGGGCGGCATCCCGCTGCTGTCCGCTCTGGTCTCCAGTGCTCGAGTGATGACCAACATGGTCATGCGGGACGCGGTCGAAACCGCCGTCGAGCGCTTACGAGAGGGCGCCAGTCTGGCGCGATCGCTCAGTGCCACGCGCGCTTTCCCACCGTTGTTGATCCATCTGGTCGCAAGCGGCGAGTTGAGCGGAAAACTGGAGCAGATGCTCGAGCGTGCTGCGCACCTGGAAAGCCAGACACTGGAGCGGCGCTTGGCCGTTTTCCTGACGTTGCTCGAACCGCTGATGATTCTACTGATGGGAGGGATCGTGCTGTTGATCGTGCTGGCCATTCTGCTGCCGATCATCGAGATCAACCAATTGGTTCGTTAAGACTCAATTCGCCGACTGCCGTAGAATTCTTCTTTCTGCCCGGATGGTGAAATTTGTAGGTCGGGGCGATGAGTCGGAGCCACGACGAGGGACGTAGTCCCTTGTGTCCCCATACAACCTTCGACGGGAACTTACGTAGAATTCATCTTTCTGCCCGGATGGTGAAATTGGTAGACACAAGGGACTTAAAATCCCTCGCCAGAGTTGGCATGCCGGTTCGACTCCGGCTCCGGGCACCACATTGCCGATCACCGATCCTCGATGGAACGCATCACTTCGCGCCAGAACGCGCACTTCAAGCAAGCGCGCAAACTGGCTGAGTCGGCCCGCGAACGAAACAAGGTAAATCAGATCCTGATGGATGGCACACGCCTGATCCGCGCGTATGCGGAGCAATTCGGACTGGAAGACGCGACGTTGCTGATCAGCGAGCAGGGTGTGAATGGACCAGACATCCAGCAAATTCTCGAAACCACGTCGCCAAGGCATCTCTATTTACTCCCCGACGAGCTTTTCGCAGAAATCGCGCAGGTCGAAACACCCGAGGGTATTAGCGCCATCGCCGGCATTCCGCGCGTCGAAGCGAAGGGTGTGGATGATTTTCGAATCCTTCTGGATGGTATTCAGGATCCGGGCAATCTCGGCGGACTGCTCAGAACGGCGGCGGCAGCGGGTGCAACATCCGCCTATGTCGCCAAGGGCTGCGCGGATGTCTGGTCGCCCAGATCGCTCAGGGGTGGCATGGGCGCCCAGTTCAACCTTCCTGTGCGCGAGCGCATCGATCTCGACATCGCACTCACGGGATTTCGCGGTGCGGTCATCGCAACCAGTCCGCGCGCAAGGCAGTCAATTTACGACGTTGATCTTTCCGGTCCGGTCGCCATGATTTTCGGAAGCGAGGGCAGGGGATTGCCGGACCACGTGCTGTCGATGGCCAATCAACTCGTTCATATTCCCATGGCGGGCAAAATCGAGTCTTTGAATGTGGCTGCCGCCGCGGCCATCTGCTGCTTCGAAAGACTTCGCCAGATCAGGCGTGCAATTGCATGAAGGCCGGATCGTCGCCTTGCATTTTCTATCCAGGCTTGCGTACTCCAACATCGCGAACGATGTCGTAGAACTGTCCCGGTTTACTTTGTCGCCGAACCGTTGCAGCTACCTCCGTGCTCGACGAGGGTAGGCGGGGTAGCCCTCACGGGCCGAGCCAACCCAATTGCGGAACCAATATGGCGCCTTCTTTTACAATTTAACATAATATACATTATACGCAATACGATCGGGGATTCTCAGACAAGGCCATTCCGTGATTCGCTGCTGTTCTGGCGTGCGGTGGCCTGGACGGGGTTGAACAGCTTGAAGAAATTGGCGGTCGTTGCTTCGGCCACTGCTTCGATCGAGATCCCTTTGAGCCGGGCAATTTCCTCGGCGACGAAGCGCACATAAGCCGGCTGATTGGTCTTTCCCCGATGCGGAACGGGCGCCAGATAGGGCGAGTCCGTCTCGATCAGCAGGTTTTCCAGCGGCACTTCGCGGGCCACGTCCTTCAACGCGGTCGCGTTCTTGAAGGTCACGATCCCGGAGAACGAGATCATGAAATTCATCGCCATGGCCCGCTGAGCCACCGAGGCAGTTTCAGTAAAGCAGTGCATTACGCCGCCAATTGCGGCTGCTTCTTCCTCCCGCATGATTCTCAAGGTGTCCTCAGCCGCCTCGCGCGTATGAATGATCAGCGGTTTGCCGGCTTGCCTGGCGGCGCGTATGTGTATGCGAAAACGCTCCCGTTGCCACTCGGTGTCGCCTTCGACCCGGTAATAGTCCAGACCAGTTTCCCCGATCGCGACAACCTTGGGATGACGGGCAAGCCCGACCAGTCGCTCGACATCCGGTTCTTCGCCCGACCGCGCATCGGGATGAACACCGGCCGAAGCAAAGATATTGGCAAAGCGTTCCGCGATCGCCAGGACCTCGGGAAAGGTTTCCAGGTTGACCGAAACGCACAGAGCGTGGGTAACCTTGTTCGCGACCATGGCCCCGGTCACAGCGCCAAGATCGGCGGCAAGCTCGGGGAAATTGATATGACAGTGCGAATCTATAAACAATTTTATTTCAATGTATTAAATAAAATAATTAATGTGTTTTCTAGATAGTGTCGCGCCGACCGGAAGCGATCGAAGAGGTTCAGAGAGCCCGGAAGCTTGGGTAGCCGGACAGGAGACTTTCCATGGCCAAGCGTTTGTTCAGCGGATGTTGGGCCACGCGTCCGAATTTTATTACGGTGTCGTACCAGTTCATCAGCTCATCGACTGATACAGTGCGAGCAGTCTTTTGGAGTGACGCGGTGTAATCTAGGTGATAACGCACCTCACCTCCCGATTTCAGAGCGACCACGTCATAAGCCCACTGCGACAGCAAAGTCGACACCAAGGCGCCGTCGATGTCTTCAGCGCAATCCGCGGCATGTAAGAGATCGAATCCGGGGGCCGCAAGCGTGTCCAGCAGGGCCTTGCGTTGACTCCAAAAGAGCTCATCGCCTGCGCGATTCCTTGCCGCCAGCGGCGCATAGCCGCCCTGCGCCAACGCCAATTCTCCCCGCTCTATCCCCTGCCCCTTCAGCCACTCGAGCGTGGGTCCCGGGTCGGGCAGGGCAAACGCCAGATGGAAACAACGGCTGCGAATCGTCGGCAGGAGTCGCTCCGGTTGATGACTCACCAGCAGGAAGTAGGTGTCGCCTGGCGGTTCCTCGAGAATCTTGAGGACTGCATTGGCGGCACTCGGATGCATCGCCTCAGCGGGCGCAATCAAGATCACCTTGGCGCCGCCGCGATGAGACGTCAGCGTGACGAAATCGACAAGCGTGCGGATTTTCTCCACCGAGATCTGGCGACTAGCCTTCTTGGACGATCCCGTGTCCTCAACCGCTCCGCCGGAAGCTGGGCTGTCTTCTTCCTGACCAACCTCGAGCATGCGCAGATCGGGATGATTGCCCGCCTGATACAGGCGACACGAGGCGCATGTCCCGCAGGACTTCAATCCATCCCTTGGCGTTTCGCATAAGAGGCTCTGCGCCAGAAACAATGCGGTAGCGCGCTTACCCAATCCCGGCCTGCCCGCCAGCATCAATGCCCGCGGCAACGCCTTGGCGGGGCGCGGCAGCCTGTCGAGGACAGGCGCAACCCAGGGATAAGTCAGGCCTTCCACTTCGACAAAACCATGGTGAGTTTCTTCTCCAGTTCGTGCTGAATATCGGGAATAGGCCGGGTGCCATCCAGGCAGACAAATCTATCGGGCGACTCCTTCATCCGCTCGAGATAGGCAGCGCGAACGCGGACGAAGAATGCTGCGTTTTCACGCTCGAACCGGTCCGGGGATTTGATGCGAGCGACCCGGCCCTGCCCCACTTGTGCGCTCACATCGAACAAGACAGTCAGATCAGGCTGCAGGTGCGGGTGAACCCAGGTCTCCAACGCAGCGAGTTTCTTTTTTTCCACACCGCGCCCGCCGCCTTGATAGGCGAAACTCGCATCCGTAAAGCGATCGCAAAGGACCCATTCCCCGCGCGCCAGCGCCGGCCCGATGACCACTTCCAGATGCTGGCGTCTGGCCGCAAACATCAGCAACGCTTCGGTTTCGGCATGGATGCATCCTTCCGCCGCCAGCAGAAGTTCACGCAATTTTTCACCCAGCCCGGTACCGCCAGGCTCGCGCGTCGAAGTCAGTGCAATGCCGCGTCCTCGCAGGAATTCCGCCGACCACGCTACGTGGGTGCTTTTACCCGCACCGTCGATGCCTTCGAAGGTGATGAACAAGCCGCGCTTCACCGGCGAAGCTGGAACTTGTTCACGGCGCGGTTGTGTTCCACGAGGCTGGAGGAGAACTGGTGGCTGCCGTCGCCACGGCCAACAAAATACAGAGCCTGAGTTTGTGCCGGATTCAGGGTCGCCCTGATCGATGCCTCTCCTGGCATCGCGATCGGCGTCGGGGGAAGGCCGAAACGAGTGTAAGTGTTGTAACTATTGTCGGTCTGCAGGTCGCGACGGCGCAAATTTCCGTCGAAGCTGGAGCCGAGTCCATAGATCACGGTCGGATCGGTCTGCAGGCGCATGCCGCGTTTGAGCCGGTTGATGAAGACAGCGGCGACCAGCTCTCTCTCGTCGTCGCGGCCGGTCTCTTTTTCCACGATCGACGCAAATATCAATGCTTCGTATGGGTTTTTCAGTGGCAGGCCCTGCGCGCGTTCTCCCCATAGCGCCTGCAATTTGGCCTGCATTCTCGAATAAGCCTGTTTCAGCAAGGCCAGATCGCTGGAAGCCACGGCGAAGTAATACGTATCCGGAAAAAAAAGTCCCTCGGGAGATTTGTTATCGACACCGAGGTGCTCCAAAATCTGCGCGTTCGACAATGCAGTACTGTCATGCTTGAGAGCCGGATGCCCGTCCAGAACACTGCGCAATTGCGCAAAAGTCCAGCCCTCGATAAATCTGAGCTCGGCTTGAGCAAACTCGCCACGGACGATCTTTTCCAGCAACCCGTAAGGTGCGATCTGCTCCCCGACCTGGTAACTGCCGGCCTTGATTTCTCCCGCCGCTCCCATCAGCCGCGCGAACACCAGAAAGCTCCAGTGGTCGGAAATGAGGCCGACTTGCGCAAACTGCTCGGAGACGCTGCGCAGACTGCGACCGTGATCGACATTGAACGTGCGCGCATTCGAAGGAACGTCGACTACCTTGGAGGCGAAATAAGCCAGCCAGGCGGCTGCGCCCATCCCGGCCAGCACCGCAAGCAGCAGGCTGGTACGCAATAGACGCATGAACGTCCATCGGGGCTCGGGCAGGAACAGATTCTTGCGCTTTGCCATGCTGCGAAACATCACCTCCGGACCTTGATCATCGCTCTACCCCGCCGGCGTTTCGATGCCGTCCGAATCTCAATCCGGAATTCGGACACTCCACAAACGATCAGATCGTCCGAAAAACCAGCGTGCCGTTGGTGCCGCCGAAGCCGAAGGAATTCGACAGGGCGACTTTGATCTTCATCTGCCTTGCCGTGTTGGGCACGTAGTCGAGGTCACACCGCGGATCCTGATTGAACAGATTGATCGTCGGCGGAGCGACCTGGTCCTGCATACCCATTATCGTGAATACGGCTTCGATCCCACCCGCAGCGCCGAGCAGATGACCGGTACTGGACTTGGTGGAACTGACGGCCAGATGCTTTGCATGATCCCCGAAGCAACGCTTGACTGCGATTGTTTCGGCAAGATCCCCCAGAGGCGTTGAGGTGCCGTGGGCATTCACGTAATCCACCTCGTCCGGATTGATCGCTGCGTTTCGCATGGCATTCATCATGCCGCGGGCTGCGCCTTCTCCGTCTTCACATGGAGACGTGATGTGATGTGCATCGGAGCTGACCCCATATCCGGCCAGCTCGCAATAGATCGTTGCGCCGCGAACTCTTGCATGCTCCAGTTCCTCCAGAACCAGCACACCGGCGCCTTCGCCGAGAACAAAGCCGTCGCGGTCGACATCCCAAGGGCGGCTGGCCGTGGCCGGATCGTCGTTTCGGGTACTGAGAGCGCGCGCTGCCGAAAAGCCGCCGACGGCGAGCGCGCAGATCGCCGCCTCGGAACCGCCGGCCACCATGATATCCGCGTCCCCGTATTCGATCAGACGAGCCGAATCGCCGATGCAATGATTGGCCGTTGTGCATGCGCTAACCATTGCCAGGCAGGGGCCCTTGAATCCATACATTATTGACAGATTGCCGGAGATCATATTGATGATCGCGCCGGGAATGAAGAACGGGGAGATCTTGCGCGGGCCGCCTGCGATCAGGGCTCTGTGGGTTTCCTCAATCAGCGGCAAGCCGCCTATCCCGGAACCCACATTGACGCCGACGCGCTCCGCGTACTTCGGATTCGCTTCGAGACCTGCATCCTTGATCGCTTCTGCTGCAGCTGCGATGCCGTAGTGGATAAATACGTCCACGCGTCGCGCTTCCTTCGGCGACAAAACCTGACCTATATCGAAGTTCTTCACCTCTCCGGCAATCTGCGATGCGAAGGGTGATGCGTCAAACCGGGTGGTCCGTGTGATCCCGGATTTTCCCGCCTGGATATTGGTCCACGCTTCCTTGACGCTGTTGCCGACCGGGCAGACGATGCCCAGGCCGGTTACTACAACTCGGCGTCTAGACAACGGAACTCCAGGGAGGAAAAGGGAAACGGTGTGGTCAGTTTAGGTGCGCCTTGACGTAGTCGATCGCTTGCTGGACGGAAGTAATTTTTTCCGCTTCCTCATCGGGGATCTCGCACTCGAATTCTTCTTCGAGTGCCATCACCAGTTCCACGGTGTCGAGGGAATCGGCTCCGAGGTCATCGACAAACGTCGATTCGATCTTGACGTCTGCTTCGTTCACGCCCAGCTGCTCGGCAACAATCTTCTTGACGCGCTGTTCTACGGATTCCATTAATGTCCTTTCCCTTTTTTGCTCGAAGATTCTACTGCGTGACTGTCCATGCCGACTAATGTCAGAGCCGCCTGGAACAAAAACACGCGCCACATTCTACCAAAATTGCATGCCCTCCGGCATCAGTCCATGTACATGCCGCCGTTGACGTGCAATGTGTTGCCAGTGATATAGGCGGCTCCATCCGAAGCCAGAAAGGCTGCCGCCGCCGCGATCTCCTCGACCTTCCCGAAACGGCCAAGCGGAACATGGGTAAGCAACGCGCTTTTCTGGTCGTCGGGCAGTCCACTCGTCATGTCAGTGTCTATGAACCCCGGCGCAATACAGTTTACCGTGATGTTACGACTCCCCACTTCCTTCGCCAAAGACTTGCTGAAACC
>JANOGH010000548.1:0-10191 GCA_031414075.1 Betaproteobacteria bacterium
CCAACTATGTGACGGACGACATGCTTCTGAATGCCGACAAGGATGCGCAGAACTGGCTCCACTATGGTCGTGACTACCAGACCACGCGCTACAGCCCCCTGTCGCATATCAACAGGGAAAACGTCAAGAAGCTGACTCCCGCCTGGAACCTGTCGTTTGGTGTTCTGGAAGGCCAAGACAGCCAGGCCGTTGCGGTCAACGGAATGGTTTATGTCACCACGTCCTTCAACAAGGTGATTGCGGTCGATGCTGCGTCCGGCAAGGTGCAGTGGAAATACGATCGCGAACTGCCGGGTGACGTATTTCCGAAACTGTGCTGTGACGTCGTGAACCGCGGTGTCGCCGTCTACAAGAACAAGGTTTACCT
Source organism: Betaproteobacteria bacterium (assembly GCA_031414075.1). GTDB lineage: Bacteria > Pseudomonadota > Gammaproteobacteria > Burkholderiales > JACQAP01 > JACQAP01. The sequence continues at coordinate 368 of JANOGH010000548.1, forward strand.
GGCTACCCTGGATGCGCACATTGTCGCGCTCGACAACGCCTCCGGCAAAGTGGTCTGGGACAAGAAGATCGGCGATTATACCTATGCCGAGACCTTCACCATCATGCCGATGGCCCTGCAAAACAAGATCATTTTCGGTACCGCAGGTGCTGAATATGGCGTGCGTGGCTGGATCGCGGCGATCGATGCCGACACTGGCGCCCCGGTATGGAAGACGTACACCATTCCCGGACCCGGCGAACCCGGCAACGACACTTGGGCTGGCGAATCCTGGAAATACGGTGGTGGGTCGGCCTGGATTACCGGTGCTTATGACAAGGAAACTAATTCCTTGTACTGGCCGGTTGGCAATCCCGGCCCTGACTTCGACCGTCATGTGCGCCTCGGAGACAATCTGTTCTCCAACAGCAACTTGATGATGGATCCGGCCACGGGCAAGATCAAAAGCTACTTCAACTACACGCCTAACGATCCGTACGACTACGACGGTGTGAATGAAATGATTCTCGTCGACGTCGGCGGCAAGAAGCTGTGGTTGCACGGTTCGCGCAACGGTCACTTGTACGGGATCGACCGCGTGAATACGGTGAAGACCAAGCACGGTAACGAGCACAAGTGCGTGTGGGTCACGGCAACGCAGCGCGTGAACTGGGTCAAGCAGCCGATCAACCCGTCGAACAACTGCAAGCCGATCTACAACTATCCTGAGAAGGACGTGGTGTACGACAAGGTGACCACCGATATCGCTCCGTCCCTGGACGGCGGTAAGGAATGGCACCCGATGGCTTACAGCCACCGCACCAAGATGGTTTACGTTCCGATATACGACTTTGCCATGGACCTCCAGGCCAAGAAAATGGAATGGAAGCGCGGCGAGTGGTATCTGGGCGCGAAGATTATCAACTTCAATGCAGGTGCGGGCTCTACCAAGGCCTACGACGCCGCGACCGGCAAGCTGGTCTGGCAGAAGTCCATGAGCTACCCGGCCACCAGCGGTACGCTGGCCACCGGAGGCGGCCTGGTGTTCTACGGCGATCCCGAAGGCTATTTCAACGCTGTGAACGACGAAACCGGCGAACATCTCTGGTCCTTCCAGACCGGCTCCGGCGTCCATGGCAACCCGACGACCTATACCGGGCCGAATGGCAAGCAGTACGTTGCCATCGTGTACGGTGCCGGCGGCGGCGGCATCTGGCCCATTTTCTATTCAGAGTTCCTGAAGAAAAATCAGAAGGGCGGCGGCCTCATGGTATTCACTGTTGAGTAGCATTCAGCGGCGGACGCCAAGTTAAGTAATACGCTGCAACAGTAAGGCTAAGGGGGGCGAAGCGTCTGCCCCCCTTATTTTTTGTGAAGAAGCGGCGCAGATCGTTTTTGCTCCCGGGTAAACCGGCAAAGCTGCAGTTGCGTTGAAGAGTAATAGGGGAATGGTGAACAAGATTCTTGGAAGGAGTTGAAAGTGCGTAAGTCATTTGCTTTGTACGGGTTGGCCTCTTTTCTCGCATTGACGTCCATGGCAGGCTGGGCGCAGACCGATCCGGATGAACTCACCGATACGCTGGAGCGTTCGAAAGCGAAAGGAAAGCTGTTGGCCTGCGCTGATCCCTATGCTTTCCCGTCCGCGGCCCAGAATACCGATCCTCCCGGATACGATGTTGAAATCATGCGCGAGATCGCCAAGCGCGGCGGCATGCGACTGGAAATGGTCTGGGCGGACACCGGTACGCGCGGTGGCACGTCCCGTGCCTTCCGCAATTCGATACTGAAGAAACGCTGTGACGTTTTTCTCGGTATGTCCGATGGCGGTGATGATGACATGCTCATGGGGCAACTGGCATTCACCAAACCCTATCTCGGCATGGGCTACGTGCTGGTTGTGCAGGGCAAGGCAGCGGAAAAGAAAACGCTGACTGAGCTCAAGGATGCCAATATCAAGGTGGGCGTGCCGATGTCTACGCCGATCGATGACTATCTCTTCAGCCGCGACATTCCGCGATCCCTCTATCTGGATAACCGCAGGATAATGCAGGCAATGGCGAATGGGGAGATCGATGCCAGTCTGGTATGGGCGACCGCAATTTCGGTTGCGCGTCGGGAGTATCCCGATGCGAAATTTCATATGGTCGAAGACTATGTACCTGAAACCGACCAGCGCTGGAATCTGAATTTCATCGTCCGCAAGCAGGACCAGTCCCTGATGAAGTTTATCGACGAGTCGGTTGCGGAACTGCTCACAAATGGAAAAATGAAACAGATACTCGAAAATTACAATGTGCCGTTCTATCCGCCTTTTTCATAAGTTCCTTAAGGAGGTTTGTTTGTCATGTCAGGGTTGAATCTCAATACGGTATTCGCGAAGCTGGCGGCGATTGCTGTCTTTGCCACGGCCTTCGGTATGGCGTTGCCGGCGGCTGCGCAGCATAAGGCGAACGAGAACGACATGGAAGTGCCGACCAACGATATGAAAATTGTCGAGGCCGGCCAGGCCTGGTACGGACGCCGCTGCTCGTTCTGTCACGGCACCGGTGGCCACGGCGCCAAAGGTCCATGCCTGTCCTGTGGAGTTTTCAGATATTCCGGCAACACCAACAGCGATATTTACGTCGTTATCGCGACCGGCGTTCCCAAGTCGCTCGGCGGTACGATGGGGGCATTCGGCACCACGATGAACCAGGACGAGATACTCAGCGTGATTACTTACCTGCGCTGGGAAGAAAAGCGTCGCATTGAGGCAGGTGAAATCCCGAATCCCTATGCGAACAAGAACGATGAGGCGATGGTTTTTCCGAAATCGAACTGACGCGAAGTGAAGGTGGCAGCGCGACAGCCGCCTTGTGCGTTGCCAGGAAAAAATGAGATCGCAAGAGCGCAAAGGCCGGCAATAGCCGGCTTTTGCACTTGCTGGGTCTTCTCACCGTCAATGCTTGCCGGTACTGCCGAAACCACCGGCACCGCGCGTGCTCTGCGTGAAATCGTCGACGACGTTGAAGGCGACCTGCATAACTGGCACAACGACGAGCTGGGCGATTCTTTCCATCGGATTCAGCGTAAAGACGGCCGCACCGCGATTCCACAACGAAACCAGGATCTGTCCCTGATAGTCGGAGTCGATCAGGCCAACCAGATTGCCGAGTACGATACCGTGCCTGTGACCCATGCCGGACCGGGGCAGTACCATTGCTGCCAGCCCCGGGTCATCAAGGTGGATGGCGATGCCGGAAGGAATCAGTTCGGTCTGACCGGGCTTCAATAGGATCGGGGCATCAATGCAGGCCCGAAGGTCGATCCCTGCGGAGCCGGAAGTAGCGTACGCGGGCGGCTGATCGCGCAGGCGCGCGTCCAGAATCCTGACGTCGATGTTGCGCATCGGGTTCTCTTCTCGTTTGTGATTCAGGCGGGCACTGCAGACTTGCGCGGCCGATAGAGTTTTGCGACATGCCGGATCAGCATGCGTGCCTGATCGAGTTTCGATGACCGTCCGAGCCGGTGGCTGCCTTCCTCGTCGAACAGGACAAGTTCATTGTCGTCGGCATCGATCGCCGACTGCACCAGATTGGCAGCGAGCAAAGGCAGCTTCTTGCGACGACGCTTCGCTTCCGCATGCTCTTCGAGCTTTTCGCTTTCCGCTGCAAAACCGACGCAGAAGGGCGGATTCGGCCGTTTTGCCACCGACTCGACAATGTCCGGATTCAGGGCGAGTTCCTGCGCCGGTACGCCGCCTTCCTTCTTGATTTTTTGTGCACTGCTGTTGGCAACGTAGTAATCCGCAACCGCGGCGACGGCAATGAATATGTCCGCGTCCATAACATGCGCATTCACCGCATCGAGCATTTCGCGCGCGGTCTCGACGCGGATTGCTTGCGCCGCCGGCGGTGGTTCGATCGAGGTCGGGCCCGAAATCAGCGTCACACGGGCGCCCGCTTCGATTGCTGCGCGAGCGACCGCGTACCCCATCTTTCCCGAGCTGCGATTCGTCAGGCCGCGCACCGGGTCGATCGGTTCGTAGGTCGGGCCGGCGGTGACGAGCACGCGGGTGCCCGACAGTAATTTGGGCTCGAACCAGGCTGCTATTTCACGAACCAGATCCAAGGGCTCGAGCATTCGCCCCATGCCGACTTCGCCGCACGCCTGGTCTCCCGCTTCCGGGCCGAGCACCGCGATGCCGTCCTGGCGCAGTTGCGCCACATTGCGTTGCGTAGCAGGGTTTTCCCACATCTGGCGATTCATGGCCGGCGCCACCATCAACGGGCACTCTCGGGCCAGGCACAGCGTGGACAGCAGATCGTCCGCATGGCCGTGGACAAGTTTGGCAATGAAATCGGCGGTAGCCGGAGCAACGACGACGAGGTCACGATCACGGGACAATTCGATGTGCGCCATGCCATTCGGCGCGCGGTCATCCCACATTTCCACGAATACCGGCTTGCCCGACAGCGCCTGCAGGGTCAGCGGAGTAATGAACTTGCATGCTGAATCGGTCATGACGACCTGGACATCGCTGCCGTGGCGTTGTAACTCACGGACCAGTTCCGCCGATTTGTAAGCGGCGATGCCACCTGTCACGCCGACAAGAATGCGTTTGCTGCCGAGTTTGGCCATCCGATCAGTCTACCAAAAGTGCTTGGCTGGCAGTGTAAACTGTTGTTGCAAAATATAAAAGTCAGGGAATCGCATGGCGATCAACGATTGGCCGGAAGACGACAGGCCGCGGGAGAAGTTGTTGGCCAAGGGGCCGGGCAGCCTTTCGGATGCCGAATTGCTGGCAATTTTCCTGCGCACGGGAACGAAGGGGAAAAGCGCCGTCGACCTGGCTCGCGCGCTGCTCGCAAAATTTGGCTCGCTGGCGGGGCTTAGTGGCGCGAGCCGCGAGGCCTTCTGTGCCGTCCCAGGTCTGGGCAACGCCAAGTATGCGCAGCTGCAAGCTGCCACCGAGCTCACCCGGCGCGCCTTGGCGGCAGAAATGAAATCGGGTATCAACTTAAGTTCACCGACGACCGTACGCGACTTCCTGCGGCTTTCCATCCAGAACCGCCAGGTGGAAGTCTTCGTGGGTTTGTTCCTGGATGCTCAGAACCGCGTGATCGCCGTGGAAGAGCTGTTCAGCGGAACGTTGACCCAGACCAGTGTATTCCCCCGGGAAGTCGTCAGGAGGGCCCTGCATCACAATGCCGCCGGCGTAATTTTCGCGCATAACCATCCATCGGGGGTGGCCGAACCCAGCCATGCCGATGAAACGCTTACGCAAGCGCTGAAGGAAGCCCTTGCCTTGGTCGACGTTCGGGTGCTGGACCATTTCGTCGTCGGCCGCGGCGCCACGCTGTCCTTCGCCGAGCGCGGACTCTTGTAGAAGGTTATGTTGAGTAAGCCGCTGGAACTATGATATAAAGCGCATCTTTTACGAATTTGCCGTGTCGCCAAGTCGGCGGCCCGGTCGGAAACGCAGACTGGAGAAGCCATCATGGCGAGAGTATGTGAAGTCACCGGCAAGAAGCCGATGGTCGGGAACCGCGTGTCCCATGCCAACAACAAGACCAAACGCCGCTTTTTGCCCAACCTGCAATACCGCCGCTTCTGGGTCGAGAGCGAAAACCGCTGGGTGAATATGCGCGTGAGCAATGCCGGCCTGCGCACGATCGACAAGAAGGGCATCGACGTGGTTCTGGCCGCGTTGCGTGCCCGCGGCGACAAGATCTGACCATTCAGCCGGGAGAGCGACATGAGAGAGAAAATAAAACTGGAATCGTCCGCCGGAACCGGGCACTTCTACACCACTACCAAGAACAAACGCACGACCCCGGACAAGATAGAAATGAAGAAATTCGACCCGGTTGCCCGCAAGCACGTGATCTATAAAGAAACCAAGCTCAAGTAACTGGCGCTTGCGCCGAAAAGAAAAAGCCCGCCGATCGGCGGGCTTTTTCATTGTATTGCTGACTCGTGGTCAGGCGTAGCAGCGCAGCGTCCGGGAGAAGTCGCGCAACGGAGCGATTTCGCTTTTCTCGGCGCGACGGCACCAGTCTTCCAATTGTGAAACCAATTGTTCCTTGTTGGCCGTCGATCGTTGCCACAGCATCGTCAATTCCTGGCGCATCGAATAAACCGTTGCCAGTATCTTGCTGGTGCTGAGCACTTCGTCCAGCTTGGCCTTCTCCTGTTCCGGCACGAACTTCGCGTCCAGATGCAGCCAGCGCTTCATGGTCTGCAGGTCGATGGTATGACCCGACTTGTGTTCGCGCACGCGACGTAATTCGTTGGCGCAAGTTGCACGAAGCGACCTGGTAAAGCGGGCCAGCACGTCGTAGCGATGCGTGATGACGGCCTGCAGCGTCTGCTGGTCGCATGTCGCCTTGCCGAATTCCATCCTGACTTGCGGCGCGAGTTTCTTGACCTGTGCGAGACTGAGCATTTCCAGCACGCGGATATAGAACCAGCCGATATCGAATTCATACCATTTGTTCGACAGCCGGGCCGACGAAGCGTAGGCGTGGTGGTTGTTGTGCAGTTCCTCACCGCCAATCAGGATTCCCCACGGCACGATGTTGGTGCTGGCATCTTCCACCTGGAAGGTGCGGTATCCGTAATAGTGGCCCACGCCGTTGATCACGCCGGCGGCCATGACCGGAATCCACAACATCTGTATGGCCCAGATGGTCAAGCCAAGAGGTCCGAACAGCAGGATATCGATTACCAGCATCAATGCGACCCCACCCTTGTCGGTGCGGGTGTAAATGTTGCGTTCCACCCAGTCGTCCGGCGTTCCGTGACCGTACTTGTCCAGCGTTTCCTGATTGGCCGCCTCCTTGCGATAAAGCTCGCTACCTTCCAGCAGCACTTTCTTCAGAGTCAGAATCTGCGGACTGTGCGGGTCTTCCTCGGTCTCGCATTTGGCGTGATGCTTGCGATGAATGGCCGTCCAGGCTTTCGTCGACATCCCGGTGGTCATCCACAGCCAGAGGCGGAAGAAATGCGAGACGGCAGGGTGAAGGTCCAGCGCACGATGTGCCGAATGACGATGCAGGTAAATGGTCACGGCCGCAATGGTGATGTGGGTCATCAACAGCGCGACCACAATGTAGCCCCACCACGGCAGTTCGACGAACCCATTCGCCCAGCTTGGCAAGTCCATCAACCCGTTCAAGTTCATTCAGGTAACCTCATCAAATCAGAAAGATATAGTCGGATTGTACAGTACGGGTGCGTTCCCGCAAGTTAAACTTTCGTAACAAAGTCCAACAGCTATTGCGATGGGCCATTGTCCCGATATTGACCCCCGGTAGGCTCATTTCGGCGCCATTATCTCCGAAAGCGGTCAGAAGAGCGGTCGGAGCCGGATCTTTCAATATCCGTGGATGCGAATATGCGGCTTCCAGCATTAATTTCAAGGCAGTTTCCAGATTGCGGGAGCCTCTTACGTCATCTGGATTGGCCGCGGACCACCGCAATCGCATGTTCGCGATGCTGCTGCCAATTGTCGAAGAATGCCCGGATAAGATCGGGATTGCCCTGCATCACGAGCACATTTTCGGCATTGCGATACTGTGCTGCAAATGTGAAATTAAAGCTGCCGGTGATCAACGTCGGCTGTTTTGCATTGTGGTCGATGACGATCACCTTGTTGTGGGCCGCCGAGTGATTGGCGTCCATGAATACAGGCAGTCCGGCACCGACAAGACGCTGCATCGCGCTCGACGTGACCAGTTCGGTCTGATCCCTGTCTGCGATAACCTGCACGTCGAGGCCACGGTGATGGGCACGAACCAGCGCCTCGGCAATTTCGCGATGGGTAAAACTGAACGCCTGCACCAGGACCTGCGATCTGGCGGCATCGATCGTTCGCACGATCAGACCGGCGGCATCGTCACCGGGGGTGAAGGCGAATTCGATCGTGCCGGTTGCGGGGATGACTTTTGAAGGCTCGAATGCAAATGCATGCGTTACGCACGCAAAGATGGCGACGAGCAGCGCCAGGCGCAGATTCTTCATCCGTTCACGCCCGTCTCTGCATGACTGCGGCAAAGAAGGCGTCGGTCTCGTGTGTTTGCGGACGCAGTTCCAGAAAATCTCCGCTATCGAGTGCGATGTGGCTTTCCTCCAGCGCGTGCTGGCAGCCGACTGGCTGGAAGTCGGGGCGGTCTGCCAGAAATTGCTCGACGACCTCGCGGTTTTCCCGGGCCAACACGCTGCAAGTTGCATACACCAGGCGCCCGCCGGGCTTGAGCAATGCTCCTGCCGCGTAGAGGATCGCGCGCTGCTTTACGGCGAGTTCTTCGATCGCTTGCGGTGACTGGCGCCACTTGAGATCGGGGTTGCGGCGCAATGTGCCGAGTCCGCTGCACGGTGCATCCACCAGCACGCGGTCGATTTTGCCGGCCAAACGCTTCACCTTGATGTCGTTTTCGCTCGCGATGATCTGCGGGTGCACGTTGGACAGCCCGGAACGCTTGAGTCTGGGGGCGAGGTTCCTGAGGCGTTTCTCCGAAACGTCGAGAGCGTACAGCCGGCCCTGAGACTGCATCATCGCGCCCATCAGCAACGTCTTGCCGCCTGCACCGGCGCAGAAGTCCACCACCATTTCCCGGCGTTTCGGCGCGACCAGATAACCCAGCAGCTGGCTGCCTTCGTCCTGCACTTCAATTGCGCCCGTGGAAAACAATGCGTGGCGGTTGATGGCCGGTTTTCCAGCGACGCGGATGCCGATCGGCGAAAAACGTGTCGGCGTGGCATCGAAGCCGCTTGCGCGCAGATCGCGCAGCACCTGCTCGCGATCCGCCATCAGCGTATTGACCCGCAGGTCGAGCGGAGCAGTCGTGAGCATGGCCCGGCCAAAGGCGATGGCCTCTTGCTCTGACGTTTCTGCGACCAGGCGGTCGTACAGCCAGTCGGGCAGGCTCAGCCTCACAGCCGCCGGCAGCGTTTCGATGTTGGCGGTCTTGAGTTCGAGGATCCAGTCGCGGTCGCTGCTTTTCAGGAAAGCTTCGAGTTGTCCAATGCTGTAGCCCTGCAGCTTGATCAGTGCGGCACAGACGAGTTTGCGCGGGGTGGATTGGTCGACGAGCTGCTCGAGCAACCGCTTGTTGCGCAAAACGGAAAATACTGTTTCGGCGATGAATGCGCGATCGCGCTGGCCCAGTTCCCTGTTGGTGCTGAAGAAACTGCGCAACACCGCATCGGCCGGATGGGTCATCGGCAATGCGAGATCGACGGCTGACGTAGCCGCCTGCATCATTGCCGGAGTCGGTTGCATCTATTGATAAGTGATGGCGGTGACGATCGAATCCAGCGCGGTGCCGTTGCTTTCGACGAAGTGAATTCGCACGGGCAGGTAATAGTGCGCGACTGCGAGCCAGACATCGAACCCGCGCTTGTCATCGCCTTCCTGTATTTTCTGGAAGTGCACCGTTTCCAGGTTGCCGAGCGGTGTTTTCAGCTTCTCCTTGCCGATGAAGCGGTATTTGTAGTCGGAGAGCTTGCGCCCATCCGTGAGGTATACGGGCAGGATTTCCTCGCTCGGTGGCCGGAACGCAAACGCGTAGGCAAAACTGGTCTGGTCGAATGTGTCGTCCGGCAGCGGGACGGTTTGGATATTTGCGCCGTCGGTCAGCTTGATCTGTTTGGTGTCCCAGTCGAAATCCGCGGCACGCTTCGGTTTGCGGGTGCGGTCTTCTTCGAAATGCAGCGGCTGCAGGCCATTTTTCGTTATCAGACCGCGGCTTTCGCGGCGGATGTTCAACTTGTAAAGAATGGCTGCGAGGCCGACCGTCTTCAGCTCACTGATGACCGAATACTGCTTGCCATCGTGTTTCAGCACATCGCGACCGTCGCCC
>JANOGH010000549.1:0-1625 GCA_031414075.1 Betaproteobacteria bacterium
GGATGTCGGCTGGCGAGTTGTCGCCGATACCGCTGCGTACCACCGAGCGCATGAGGTTCGCATACCCCACGACCGAAGACTCGTGAATGATCTGGAACTCCGGCGCGACGAGATTGGCCGCTGCAATGCCGGTATTCGGCGGCACATAGCCGGGGCGGTAGAAATTAAATACGGAGGGCGAACGCAGGGGAGACTGGCCGAGCGAGGACGCCGGATTGTCCGTCGTGCCGAGCAGGAAACTCCCCGAGGCCGAGCGGGCGTTGAAGGCGCGCATCCATGCAGCAAGTCTTAGAACCGGCTCGCGCACCTTGCCGAATCCGGGCTCCTGCAACTTCGTCATGTCCCGTGCGTCCTCATCGAGCAGCACCGCCGATATTGTCGCCCGCAAGTCGCCGCGCCGGCCGCTGCCTGTCGAGTATAGGGTTGACGAGAAGCGGCCGGTGTTGAACGCCTGGGCCACGCGAGCGACATATGCCTGACTCGGATTGCTCGTGACCAGCCGCTGGACGAGCTGGCGACCGATGAATGGCCCGACATTGTGGTGATTGAAAAGCCTGTCGAGCGCAATGCGCAGGCTGCCGAGCGGATCCGGGGTGCCTTGTGCGGGAATGGTGGTGCCCAGGAATGTCTTCTCCAGCGTCGAGTGGAACTGCGGATACGCTTGCATGGGCAGCACCTCGCGATTCGGATCAGGAGTGGGACTGCTGTTGCCGAAGAAGCGTCCGTCCTGCTTGTCGGGGCCGGCCCAGCTGAATCCGGTGAATACGCGCGACATACCCGCAATATCGGCGGGCCCGTAAGTCTCGATGGGCTTGCTATTCGAGTCGAGCATCAGCGTTCCGTCCGGATTCAATTCGTAGAGTCCGATGGAAAGCAATTGCATGACCTCGCGCGCGTAATTTTGGTCGGGAACCCGGTTGCCGGACTCCTTCTGGTTACGCAGGTGAGAAAGATAGAGGCCCATCATGGGGTGCAGCGTCACGGCCTCCAGCAGATCCCTGTAGTTGCCGAACGCGTTGCGTCCGAGCATATCCAGATACGCCGCCACCCCTCGCGGATGCTCGGCGACATTACTGTCCTGCAGCGAGATCACGAAGATCTGCGACAAAGCGAAAGCGACCCGCTGACGAAGCTGGTCCGGAGCGGTCGCCGCCTGGTTCCAGAACGTATGCATTACATGCTTCTCTTCTTCTGGCTGGTCGGCAGGAAGCGAGGCGATCACGGCATCGATATAGGCCTGATGCGCGGAACGGGCGGGACTCGCGAATTGCTCGTTGAGCCAGATCGCGTACCCGTTTGCACTCAAACTGGAAATCGAACTCTGATTGGCGCCCATCGTCGATTGAGCGAGAAATCGGGAGGCTTCGTTCTGCGTCGTCGGCACGGGTACTGCTGCCGACCCAGACTGGGGAGGCGAATCGCTCGTTCCGGCGCCGCAGGCAGCGAGCACCAGCGCTGTGAGGACAACGGCGATCGAATTTCGCCACCCGATAGGCTGCTCGTGTCGATCTCCAGAATAGCCTGGAGCAATTGGAGCTTGTTCTGGACCTTTGACGGTTTGCATAAATTACCTCCTTAATTTCGCGAGCTGATGATCTTCTGCTGACGAGCCGTGGCTGAATGTT
>JANOGH010000550.1:0-4580 GCA_031414075.1 Betaproteobacteria bacterium
CCTAGCGCCTCGTCCGTCATTCATATCCACCCCATCGCACCGACCACCGCGCCCGCTGCCACCAGCAACAGCAAATGTACGCGCGTGCGCCACACCAGGAGCGCGGCCGCGATCGTCGGCAGGATGTGATACCAACCGGGCGTCTGCGCACTCAGTATCCAGCCGGTGGCGAACAGCAATCCGATCACAATCGGCGCCATGCCCGCTTTGAACGCCTGCACTGCCCGCCACTCGCGCCGTGCATGACCCCAGCGTGCCGCGGCCAGCGCCAGCGTCGTCGACGGCAGCATGATGCCGAACAGGGTCGCGGCTGCGCCGGCCAGTCCGGCGGCCTGGTAGCCCATCACGGCGACGAACAACACATTCGGTCCAGGCGACGCCTGGGCGATGGCGATCGACGCATTGAACTGCGCATCGCTCAACAGTCCCATCTGATTGACCATCACGCGATGCATGTCCGGCGCGACCGTAATGGCACCGCCGATCGACAGCAGCGACAGCAGCAGGAAATGGCCGAACAGCGCAGGCAGATCGATCGGCATCGCGCCGCTCATGGCTGCTTTGGCGCTGCGGCAGCTGGCCGCAGCCGTACCCAGGCATATGCGCAAGCCACTACACCGAGAGCAAGGATCACCCACACCAGCGGCCAGCGCAGCAGTGCAACGGCCGCAAAAGCCAGCACGAAGAATGCGCCGCACACCGGCGCCCGCATCGGATTCGACCGCAGGGCCCCGACAAGCTTGAGGCCGGTTCCGAAGATCAGTCCGGCGGAGACAGCGCCCATCCCCCGCAGCGCACCGGCCACCGCCGGATGCATAGCGTATTGCGTGTACAGCGCCGTGAGGACCAGAACGATGCCCAGCGGCACCGCCATCATGCCGGCCAGCGCCGCAAAGGCGCCGCGCCAACCGAAGAAGCGGTCGCCGATCATTAGCGCGAGGTTGCAGACGTTGGGTCCCGGTAGAACCTGCGCGACGGCAAGTATTTCGACGAACTGTTCCCGCGTCAGCCAGCGCTTCTGCTCGCACAAGACCCGTTGCGCAACGGCCAGCACGCCGCCGAAGCCTTGCAGCGCGAGCCAAGTGAAGGCGACAAACAGCTCTTTCCTGGAGGATGGCTGCGCAAGCAAGTGGGGATCGTCGATCATGTAATAAGCGGATAGTGCTATGACTTCAGAAAATTGAACAGGATGAAGGGGAGAGACAGCAATATATATCGCCATTGCCTGTGGCTTCCATCATGTTCATCCTGTTAATCCTGTCATGCTCTTTTTCTTTCAACAATTTGGACAGGATGAACAGGATTGACAGGATGATTGCCGGCTGCAACGGTCAAGCGCGCAGCAGCGCCATCAATGCCAGGCCGTAGCGTTCCAGCTTCTTTGCGCCGATGCCGTGGATCGAGGACAGGTCCCCGATGTCGCGAGGGTGGGCGGCGGCGATCGCCGACAAGGTGGCATCGTGAAAGATCACGTAAGCCGGGACAGATTGCTCGCGCGCCTGTTCGCCGCGCCACGATCTGAGGCGCTCCAACAGCGCCGCATCAATTGCGGACAACCCGTCGGCACCGGCTCTGCGGCGAACCGTGGCGGATTTTCCTTTGCGCGGCGCGATCCGGCGCATATCGATACGCTGTTCGCCCTTCAACACCGGACGGCTGGCCTCGGTAAGGCGCAGCGCGCCGTAAGCAGCGTGATCGGGGCGCACGAAACCCAGGGTCACCAACTGGCGGAACACGTCCCGCCAATTCGCTTCGTCGAGGTCGGCGCCGATGCCGAATACACTCAGTTCCTGGTGATGCCATTGCGCGACACGTTCGGTGGCGTGACCGCGCAACACGTCGATCAGATGGCGTGAGCCGAAGCGCTGGCCGGTGCGAAAAATACAGGACAGCGCCTTGCGGGCGGCGTCGGTGGCATCCCAGGTCTGCGGCGGTTCCAGACAGGTATCGCAATTACCGCAGGGCGCACTGGCCTCGCCGAAATAATCGAGCAGGCGCACACGACGGCAGCCCGCGGTTTCGCACAGCCCCAGCAGCGCCTCCAGCTTGGCATACGAGACTCGACGGTATTCATCGCCGCCTTCGGATTGGTCGATCATGCGCCGCTGCTGCACCACGTCACCCAGTCCATAGGTCATCCACGCGTCGGCTGCGGCGCCGTCCCGGCCGGCACGGCCTGTCTCCTGGTAGTAGCCCTCGATGCTCTTGGGCAAATCCAGGTGGGCAACGAAGCGAACATCGGGCTTGTCGATGCCCATGCCGAACGCGATCGTGGCGACCATGACGATGCCCTCCTCGCGCTGGAACCGGGCCTGATGATCGGCGCGCGAAGACGCATCCATGCCGGCGTGATACGGTAAAGCCGCCACGCCCTGCGTAACCAGCCAGGCCGCCGTTTCGTCCACTTTCTTGCGCGAGAGGCAGTAGACGATGCCGGCGTCCCCCGCGTGCGCGTCCCGGATGAAGCGCAGCAACTGCTGTCGCGCGTCCTGTTTGTCGACGATGGTATAGCGGATGTTTGGCCGGTCGAAACTGGAGACGAATATGCGCGCATCGTCCAGCGCCAGACGATGCCTGATCTCGACGCGCGTCTGCAGATCGGCGGTGGCTGTCAACGCAATGCGCGGCACGGCCGGAAAGCGCTCGTGCAGCAACGACAATTGAAGATACTCCGGACGGAAATCGTGCCCCCACTGGGAAACGCAATGGGCTTCGTCGATGGCGAACAAGGCGATCCGCGACTGCTCCAGCAATTCGAGCATGCGCGGCATGACCAGCCGCTCGGGGGCAACGTAGAGCAGATCCAGCGCGCCTTCGCGCAGCGCGCGTTCTGCTGCGGCCGCTTGGCGGGCGTCCAGTGTGGAATTGAGAAAGGCGGCTCGCACGCCGAGTTGCCGCAATGCCGCCACCTGGTCCTGCATCAGCGCAATCAGCGGCGAAATCACCAGTGCGGCGCCCTCGCGCAGCAGCGCCGGCAACTGGTAGCACAGCGATTTTCCACCACCCGTCGGCATGAGCACCAGCGCGTCGCCGCCGGCCACCACGTGCTCGACGATCTCGCGCTGAGCACCGCGAAACGTCCGGTAGCCGAACACGGTGCTCAACACGTTCAGGGCTTTGTCGTGCGGATTCGACGTTGCGGCGGCGGGCATGTCAATTCGGTGAAAGGTGACAGGTGACGGGTGACGGGTGAAAGGTGAGGCGCGAGTAGAAATCCGGGATTCGAGAGATATTGAGTTTGTTTGCCTGTCACTTGTCACTTGTCACGTGTCACCTGTCACGCGCCCCATTCACCCCCCCGTCCCCGCCTCCTGTCTTGCTACCGGATTGACTTCTTTCTCCGCCTGGCTTTCCGACACCGGGCTAATGTCCGGGCCCGTGACCGCAGCCGCGGCAGCCGCATCGCGCGTCATGGTTTTGTACAGCAGCATGACTATCTCGTTGGCCGGAATCGGTTTGCTGACGTAGTAGCCCTGCATCTGGTCGCAGCCGATCGTGCGCAGGAAATCGAACTGCTCCTTCGTCTCCACGCCTTCTCCCACCACTTTCAGTTGCAGGCTGTGCGCCATCGCTACGATCGCCTCGACGATGGCCGAATCGTCCTTGTTTTCCGGGATACCGCTCACGAAGGACCGGTCTATCTTCACGCTGTCGAACGGGAAGCGCTTCAAATAGGCGAGCGACGAGTATCCGGTGCCGAAGTCGTCCATCGTCAGATGGAATCCCAGCCCCTTCAGTTCGTTCAGTACTTTCTCCGCATGCTCGTGGTTGCTCATCACCGCGCTTTCGGTGATCTCGAGCTCGAGCGACTCGGCGGTCAGGCCTGTTTTCTTGACCGTGTCGGAAATGAACTGGACCAGCCCCTTGTCCGCCATCTGCCGTGCCGAAATATTGATTGCTATGCGCAACTGCGGCAGGCCGCCTTTCTGCCACGCGCGATTCTGCACGCACGCGGTCTGCGCGACCCAGCGCCCGATCGGCACGATCAGTCCGGTTTCTTCGGCGATCGAAATAAAATCGCCGGGCGATATGAAACCCAGTTGCGGGCTGTTCCAGCGGATCAGCGCTTCCAGGCCCGCCACGCGGCCCGTCGCGAGGTCCACTTTCGGCTGGTAGTACAGCACGAACTCGTGATTGTTCAGGGCATTGCTCAGGTTCGATTCGAACTCCAGCCGTTGCACCGAATGCGTATTCAGCATTTCCGAGTAGAACTGGAAAGTACCCCGGCCTTCCTCCTTGGCGCGATACATCGCGATATCCGCATTCTTCAGCAGCGACTGCACGTCGCGGCCGTCGGCAGGATAGGTGCTGATACCGATGCTGGCCGCCGGGCGGTACTGGCGGCCGGCGAGGATCATGGGCTTGGACAGCGCTTCCAGGATCTTGCGCGCGACCGCGCTGGCCTGGTCCTCGGCACTCAGCCCTTCGGTCAGCACGGCGAACTCATCTCCTCCGAAGCGCGCGACCATGTCGACCTTCCGGACACAGGCGATCAGCCGCTCCGCCACTGCGCGCAACACTTCGTCGCCCGCGTCGTGGCCCAGGCTGTCGTTGATGTTCTTGAAACGGTCGAGGTCGAA
>JANOGH010000551.1:0-4856 GCA_031414075.1 Betaproteobacteria bacterium
CAGCCCCGAGACCACGGCCGATGTCGCCGCCTCCATCGGCCTCGATCGGCAAAAAATGCTGGATGTGATCGCCGACCCGGTGATGAAGGAAAAGCTCAAGACCGAAACCGAGGCCGCCATTGCGCGCGGCGTGTTCGGCTCACCTTACATCATCGCCGACGACGAACCTTTCTGGGGGTTCGACCGCCTCGAGCACGTCGATCGCTGGCTGCGCGACGGAGGCTGGTGATGCGATGACCGCGATCCAGACCAAACTCAATTCGCGCTCACCGGAATTCAAGGCCGGACAGGAGGCGATGTCGGCCCTGGTGTCAGACCTGCGCGCAAAGATCGGCCTCATCGGCGAGGGCGGCGGCGAAGCCGCTCGCGAAAAACACGTCGGCCGCGGCAAACTACTGCCGCGTGAACGCGTCCGCCGACTGCTCGACGTCGGTTCCCCTTTCCTCGAGTTATCGCAACTGGCGGCCTGGAACATGTACGACAATCAGGTGCCCGCCGCCGGAATCGTGACCGGTGTGGGCCGCGTGTCCGGGCGCGAGTGCGTCGTGGTTGCGAATGATGCGACGGTGAAGGGCGGTACCTATTTCCCGATGACGGTGAAGAAGCACCTGCGCGCGCAGGAGATTGCGCAGCAGAACCATCTGCCCTGCATCTATCTGGTCGATTCCGGCGGCGCGAATCTGCCGACCTGGGACGAGGTCTTTCCCGATCGCGATCATTTCGGCCGCATCTTTTACAACCAGGCCAACATGTCCGCGCTGGGCATTCCGCAGATCGCCTGCGTGATGGGGTCCTGCACCGCCGGCGGCGCCTATGTTCCGGCCATGGCGGACGAGTCGATCATCGTCAGGAACCAGGGCACGATCTTTCTCGCCGGTCCGCCGCTGGTGAAAGCGGCTACCGGTGAAATCGTCAGCGCTGAAGAGCTGGGCGGCGCGGACGTGCATGCGCGTGTGTCAGGCGTGGCCGATCATTATGCAAACGACGATCCCCATGCGCTGGAACTCACGCGCCGTATCGTTTCCCATCTGAATCGCAGGAAGGAAGTCGCGCTCGAGCTGCGCGAACCGCGCGAGCCGTTGTACGACGCGGCCGAACTGCACGGCGTAGTCCCCGCCGATACGCGCAAGTCGTTCGACGTTCGCGAAGTCATCGCGCGCGTAGTCGACGGCAGCGAACTCGACGAATTCAAGCCGCTCTACGGCACCACGCTGGTCTGCGGATTTGCGCACCTGTGCGGCTATCCGGTCGGCATCGTCGCCAACAACGGTATTTTGTATTCGGAATCCGCGCTGAAGGGCGCGCATTTCATCGAATTGTGCGCGCAGCGCGGCATTCCTTTGGTATTCCTGCAGAACATCACCGGATTCATGGTCGGAAAGAAGGTCGAGGCCGGCGGCATCGCCAAGGACGGCGCCAAGCTGGTCACCGCGGTGTCGTGCGCACGCGTGCCGAAGTTCACGGTCATCGTCGGCGGCAGTTTCGGCGCGGGCAACTACGGCATGTGCGGTCGCGCCTTCTCGCCGCGCTTCCTGTGGATGTGGCCGAACGCGCGCATCTCGGTGATGGGTGGCGAGCAGGCCGCGAGCGTGCTTGCCCAGGTCAAACGCGACGGCATCGAGAAAGCCGGCAAGACCTGGGGCAGTGAAGACGAGGAGGCTTTCAAGGCGCCGATCCGCGCGCAGTACGAACTCCAGGGCCATCCTTACTACGCCAGCGCCCGATTGTGGGACGATGGCGTGATCGATCCGGCCGACACACGCATGGTGCTCGGCCTCGGCCTGTCGGCGGCGCTCAATGCACCGATTGAAAAAACCACCTTCGGCGTGTTCCGGATGTAGATCATGGACGCACGCGCCACACCATAGAATATGGAATCCGTGTATCTCACCGAAGAGCATGTCGCGCTGCGCGAACAGGTTGCGCGCTTCGTCGCCAAGGAAGTCGAGCCGCATGGCGCGGCTTGGGAAGAACAAGGCTTTGTCCCGCGCGAAGTCCTGCGCCAGATGGGCGAGCTGGGTTTTTTCGGCATTACTTACCCCGCCGAATTCGGCGGCTCGGAAGCCGATGCGCTCACTTCGCTGGTGTTCGCCGAAGCGCTGTCGCGCAGCACTTTCGGCGGATTCATCGCCACGGCACTGGTGCACTCCGACATGGCCTCGCCGCATCTGGTGAACGCCGGGTCCAGGGCGCAATTGGAAAAGTATCTGCCCGGGGTCATTCGCGGCGAATGCATTACCGCGGTTGCGGTGACCGAGCCGGACGCCGGATCCGACGTTGCCGGCATTCGCACGCGGGCGCGGCGCGACGGGGCTGACTGGATATTGAACGGCGCCAAGATGTTCATCACCAACGGTGTGTACGCCGATCTGTATTTCGTTGCAGCGCGTACCGCTCCGGATGCCAAGGGATCCCGTGGCATTTCCATGTTCATCGTCGAGAAAGGCAGCCCCGGTTTCCGCGTCGGCCGTGCTCTGAACAAGACCGGCTGGCTGTGTTCGGATACGGCGGAGCTGGTATTCGAAGACTGCCCCGTACCCGCGGAGAATCTGTTGGGGGAAGAGAATTCGGGATTCTATGCGGTGATGAAGAATTTCCAGCGCGAGCGCATTGCGGCTGCGGCGATGGCGGTCGGCAACGCGTTGACGTCGTTGCGGCTGACGATCGAGTACGTCAAGAACCGCAAGGCCTTCGGCGGCGTGTTGTTCGACAAACAAGTGATACGCCAGCGCCTGGCCATGCTCGAAGCCAAGACCCATGCAGCCAGGCAGTTTCTTTATCACTGCGGCTGGCTCGCCACGCAGGAGCGCGAATGCGTGCGCGAAGTCTCGATGCTGAAGGCGCTGACCGGGGAACTGGCGAACGAGGTGGTTTATACCTGCCAGCAGTTCCACGGAGGCATGGGCTATATGCGGGAAACGGCCATCGAACGCCAGGCACGCGACGCTCGCGTGCTGACAATCGGCGGCGGTGCCACCGAAGTCATGCTCGAAGAAGTCGCCAAGCGTTTCGCGCCAGATTGACCATACGGAAGAACGATGAACCTGAAAAACCATTCACCGCAAAGGACGCCAAGCGGCGCACGGACACGTTACCGATGCAGTCGGCCGCTTGCGGGCAGTGCGCCGATGCGCCGCCTCCCGCCCCGGATGGCTACGCCAACGCCGTGTCGGCGGCGCCGAAGGAACATCAAGGGCAAGGAAGAATACAAAGAGGCTCAATTCCAATGAACGCGAGCCGGCAGGAATTGCACTCCCGTTGCGACTTGTCTTTATCGGTTTTCCTTGGCGTCCTTTGCGGTGAATATTTCTTGAGATGAAATGATTTACTCAGGATGAATAGGGACATGCTGCAAACTGAAATCAAAGACGGCGTCGCCACGCTGCGGATGAATCGCCCCGATGTGCATAACGCCTTCGACGATGCGCTCATCGCTGCGTTAACTGCTGAATTGCGCCGACTTGAACAATTACCGGAAGCGCGGGTCATCGTGCTGGCGGCCAACGGCAAGAGCTTTTCCGCCGGCGCGGACCTCAACTGGATGCGGCGCATGGCGACGTATTCCAAGGAGGAGAATCTTCGGGACGCCATGGCGCTCGCGGGCCTGATGCGCACGCTCGATGGCGTGAAGAAGCCGACGATTGCCCGAGTACAGGGGGCGGCTTTCGGCGGCGGCGTTGGTCTGGTGGCCTGCTGCGATATCGCGATCGCCAGCACGGAGGCCGCTTTCTCGCTCTCGGAAGTCCGTCTAGGACTGATTCCGTCGGTCATCAGCCCGTATGTCATCGCGGCCATCGGCGAGCGCGAGGCGAGACGCTATTTCCTGACCGCGGAGCGCTTCGACGCCGTGGAAGCCCGGCGTATCGGTCTCGTACACGATGTCGTCGACAGCGGCGCATTGGATGAAGCGGTGGCGAAAATTGCGGGACAACTGCTCAAAGGCGGACCGCAGGCACTGGCGGCTGCCAAAAAACTCATCGCGGATGTGAGCCGGCGATCCATGGACGATGCGCTGTCGGCCGAAACTGCACGACGCATAGCCGCCATACGCGTCGAGAGCGAAGGCCGGGAAGGCCTCGCCGCATTCCTCGAGAAACGCCCGCCCGCCTGGACGAAAAGAACTTGAGCCGCCAAGACGCCAAGAGCGCCAAGGAAAACCGATATGGCCTTTGTATTTCTTGGCGCTCTTGGCGTCTTGGCGGCTAACTGAACTTCATGTTTGAAAAAATACTCATTGCCAACCGCGGCGAAATTGCCTGCCGCGTTGCGCGCACGGCCAAGCGGCTCGGCGTCCGCACAGTGGCGGTGTATTCCGAGGCCGACGCGCGTGCCTTGCACGTCGCCAGTTGCGACGAAGCCTGGCTGATCGGTTCCGCGCACCCGCGCGAATCTTATCTGCGCGGCGATCGCATACTCGATGTCGCGAAGCAGAGCGGTGCCCAGGCGATTCATCCGGGCTATGGCTTCCTGTCCGAGAATGCCGACTTTGCGCGCGCCTGCCAGCAGGCCGGCGTCGTGTTCATCGGGCCGCCGCCCGCCGCAATCGAAGCAATGGGTTCGAAATCGGCCGCGAAGACATTGATGGAGAAGGCCGGCGTGCCGCTTGTGCCTGGCTATCACGGCGACACGCAGGAGCCCGCAACGCTCGCAAAAGAAGCCGGGCGCATCGGCTATCCGGTGCTGATCAAGGCCTCCGCCGGCGGTGGCGGCAAAGGCATGCGCGTGGTGAAGCAGGCAGCCGGGTTCGCCGAGGCGCTGGCCTCGGCAAAGCGCGAAGCGGCCTCGTCTTTCGGCGATGATCGTGTGCTGATCGAAAAATATCTCACGCGCCCGCGGCATATCGAGATGCAGGTGTT